>CAZKCX010000010.1:0-18889 GCA_964550865.1 uncultured Planctomycetales bacterium | reverse complement strand
CTTCAGGTGCCATGATCGACGAGAGGAGAGAAGCCGCAGGCGTCAGTCCGCCTTCGGGTGACGAACGACCTGGCAGTCGGGCAGCGAATCCAAGAACAAGCGACCGTAACGCTTGCGGACGATGCGCGGGTCGAGAACGACGACGATGCCTCGATCCTGGTTGCTCCGGATGAGCCGCCCGAATCCCTGCTTGAACTTGAGCACGGCCTGGGGCAGCTGATAGTCCATGAAGGGGTTGCCGCCGCGGAGTCGGATCTGCTCGAGCCGGGCTTGAATCACGGGCCGGTCGGGCACGGCGAACGGCAGTTTGACAATGATGACGTTGCTGAGCGCCTCGCCCGGTACGTCCACGCCCTGCCAGAAGCTGTCGGTCCCGAAGATGACGCTGTTGGTGTTCTGCCGAAAGCGCTCGAGCATGAGTCCGCGCGGCAGGGAATGCCCTTGGACCATGAGCTCGATCCCTTCGTTACGGAAGAACGGTTCGAGTCCCTGGGCCACCCGGTCCATCATCTGGTAGCTCGTGAAGAGCACGAAGGCCCGTCCCCGGGTCTTTCGGACGTAGTCCTCGACGCGGCGGCACGCGGCGGACTCGAACGCCTCCCCGCTGGCCGGTTCGGGCATGTCCTCCTCGATGTGGATCGTAACCTGCTTGGCGTAATCGAAGGGAGACCCGAGCTTGAGCATCTCTGGTTCGGGATCGGCCAGCCCCAATCGTTCGCGAACGAAGTCGAAGCTGTCGTTCTGGCCGATGCAGAGCGTGGCGCTCGTCAGTACGACGCTCGCCATGCGATCGAACAGCGTTTCCTCCAGGGATGGGCCGACGTGAACAGGACAGGCACGGATCGTGCACGTACGATAGCGTCCCTGGGATTCTTCGAGCCAGTAGACATGTTCCTTGCGGTTCTGGCTGATGAGCTCCCCGAGGGTCTCCGCCATCGCACCGACGCGCTGCATATAGCTGTGCAGCTCGAAACGATCGTCCTCGTCCCGTGCGCGGCTGCATGCGGAGCGCAGCTTCTGCTGAAGGTCGAGCAGGGCGGATGAGAGGGTGTTCGTCACGGCATCCGGTTGCTTGATCCGTCCGTTTTCGGCCCCTTGCTCGGCCTGCCAGAGACGGAGTTTCTCGAAGAAGCCGTTGGCGAGCTTGCGTGCGGTTTGGACGGCCTGGATGGCCGTCGGTGTGCCGATGCTATGGAGCAGGCCTCGCCCGGAGCGCTCGTGATAGAGTGCATTGAGGAGGAAATAGACCTGGCCGTCGCTGAGCGACATGCCGAAGTGCGTGCTCGCGGCGTCTTCGAACGTGTGGGCCTCGTCGACCACGACGGCATGCACCTCCGGGAGGATCGATGCCCCCTCATTGGAGCGTCGCAGCGAAAGGTCGCTGAGCAGGAGGGCGTGATTGGCCACCAGCAGATCGGCGTGCAGCATGCGCCGTCGCGCGCGCTGGTAGAAGCACCGCTCGTGGTAGACACAACGGTGTCCCTTGCAGTTGCCGTGCTCGCTGCGAACCCGATCCCAGATGGCCGCCCTGGGCTGCTGCTGCAGATCACTCAGCGAGCCGTCGGTGGTGCGATAGGCCCAATCCTCCAGCCGCCAGAGCTCCTCGATGTCGGCCTGATTTTCGAAGAGGTCGTCCTGTCGCTTGCTGACGCGCTCGAGCCGACGGAGGCACAGGTAGTTGTTGCGCCCCTTGACGAGGACGGTGGTAAACTCCTCCGGGAGGACGGCGTTGAGGAACGGGATGTCCTTGTCGACGAGTTGTTCCTGCAGGGCGATGGTAAACGTGCTGACCAGGACCTTCCGGCGTCGTTCGAGGATCTGACCGATGGCGGGCAGCAGATAGGCGAAGCTCTTGCCCACGCCCGTGCCCGCCTCGACCAGCAGGTGATGGCCTTGCTCGAAGGCCTGTTCGGTGGCGGCCGCCATCTCGAGCTGCGGCCGGCGGACCTCATAGCCGTTCAACCGGCGGGCGATGGCGCCTTGCGGACCTAGTACGGATGTGATTTCCATCGTGCTACCGTCCGTGGGTACGTCGATCCAATCCGTGGACCGAGGGAGTCATGCGTTCAGCGTGCGAATGAACTCCAAGGTGAAATAGAGCGTCGCCACCAACGTCAGAAAGGTCAATAGGGTGATGATGACGGTGACGAACGTGCTTCCACTGACAAGCCCCTCCTTCATCGTTGCGATGATGTGCGGTCGGGCCAGGATCATGTTGCAGATCAAGACCGCCGCGATGGAAGGCCATATCGATATCGAGTGGATGTAGCTGTAGATCCAAAGCGCGCGGCTGACGGGGAGCTCCTTACCGTCCGGCCCGTGCAGAAAATGCCCCTTGACGTAGTACTTGCCGTCGCGGATCTCGCCGTTGTGGGCGTCGCCGCCGATGAAGGAGTACGCCACCGTATACGCGACGAAGTTCGCCACACCCAGCGCGATGACCCAGATCAAGATTCGGTTTCGCTTCCGACGGTTCATACGGCGATTCGCTCGAACGCCCAGCCTCGAGGTCCAGGCCGACAATCTCGATTCTACGTGAGCCATCCGGCGGCGTTCAAGTGCACGGGGAGAACGGTAGGGACGAGGGATCCGGAATCAGGGGCGGCGAGGGCACTACTCCCTTCGCTTCGTCGCTCGCCGCCGCAGCTCGGCCTCAATGAACGGTTGGATGTCGCCGTCGAGGACCTGATCGGCGTTGGTCATCTCCGTGTTCGTGCGGTGGTCCTTGACGCGTTGGGACGGGTGCAACCAGTAGGTGCGGATCTGGCCGCCGAACGCGATCTCGCCCTTTTCGTCGTACACGGCGGCGATCTCGGCGTTGCGGGCCTGTTCCTCTCGTCGCAAGAGCCTTGAAGCAAGCATCTTGCGTGCTTGGGCCCGGTTCTTGTGCTGCGAACGCTCGTTCTGGCATTGTACGACGATCCCGGACGGCTCGTGGGTCAGCCGAATGGCGGAACTCGTCTTGTTGACGTGTTGGCCACCCGCGCCGGACGCACGAAACGTGTCTTCCCGGACGTCGGTCTCCCAATGGATGTCGATCTCGATCTCCTCCTGCTCGGCCAGCACGTCCACGGCGGCGAAGCTCGTGTGACGTCGGTGACCCGAATCGAACGGGCTCAGCCGGATGAGCCGATGAATCCCCACCTCGCAGGAGAGGTAGCCGTACGCATAGGGACCCTTGACGAGCAGTTCCACCGATTGGATCCCGGCCTCCTCACCGTCCTTGCGAGACAGTTCTTCCGCCGTGAGTCCGGTTCGTTCGAAGTACCGCAAGTACATGCGCAACAGCATCTCGGCCCAGTCCTGGCTCTCGGTCCCCCCGGCGCCCGACTGGATCTTGAAGAAGCAATTCTCGGCGTCGTGCGGACCGGACAGCATCGTCAGGAGTTCCAGGCGGTCCAGGTCTTTGGCCAGCGCAGGGATGCTCTCGGCTACCTCACGAGTGGCCGATTCGTCTTCCTCCTCCTCCGCAAGGTCGAGCAAGACCTGGAGATCCTCGGCGCGATCGCTCAACGCCTCGATCGGGTCGACCAGTGCCTTGAGCCGCTTCAGTTCGGACACAACGGCCTCCGCGGCCGCCCGGTCTTCCCAGAAGTCCGGAGCCTCCATCTTCTTGTTCAGCTCGGCGAGTCGTTCGGCCTTGGTGGGAACGTCAAAGAGAGTCCCGGATTGCTACGATCCGGGCCGAGAGGTCTTCCAGCGCCGCGGTTGGGTGTTCCTCGATCATCGGCGGATTCCTTCCGTCATCGTACCAACGCCCACTATAGCGTGCCCGTACCGTCGTCTCAAGGATGGCGGCATCGCTTGTCGAAACGCGGAGGGCTGCCGCTCGTACGTTGTCGTTCCTTGCGAAGCGACCGCGCTCCTGCAACACTTGCGCCCATGAACACCCCGCACTATCAGGCCGGGCCGTGTGAGTTGGAGGAGCTCCGCGCATGGCTTGCCGCGCGAGCGGAACCGCTCAACCCGCTGACCCTCCGTGAGATTGAGATCAGCGAAAACGCCTTGGACGGCTTGTACGATCGCGCGGGCTGCGCCGTGCGCGATCGGCCGGCGGCCTATCTCATCATGGATCGCACGCCGATGGTTCGCGAAGGGGTGGCGATCAAACCCCAGCTTGTCGAGACGCTTCACCGGCGCATTCCCGGGCTGTCCGTGATCGAGCTGGGCGAACCGGACGCCCCACCCCACGCGGAGCTGCGGTCGGCCGAAGCGCTTGCCGAACAGCTTGATCCCGGCTCGTGGGTCGTGACGTTCGGGTCGGGCACGATCACGGATCTGGCCAAACACGCCATGTATCTGCTTGAGCAAGAAGGCAGGCCCGTATTCGAGCACGTGTGCTGCCCGACGGCGTGCACGGTGACGGCC
This sequence comes from uncultured Planctomycetales bacterium, assembly GCA_964550865.1. Classification (GTDB taxonomy): domain Bacteria; phylum Planctomycetota; class Phycisphaerae; order UBA1845; family JAFGLZ01; genus JAFGLZ01. The sequence continues at coordinate 14,521 of CAZKCX010000010.1, read as the reverse complement.
TTCACATCCGCCATGGCGGTGCTGGCGGTGGACGGCGTGAAACGGACGATGCGCTCGCGGGCCCCGGACGTCGTGATCGTCGATCTTGCGTTGATTCGTGACGCGCCGGTCGCGCTGACACAGGCGGGGTTTGGCGATCTGATGGCCCGCTGCACGGCCTACGGGGATTGGTATCTCGGCGATGTCCTTGGCGTCGATGAGACGTTCAACACGGTCCCATTCGATCTCCTGGCTCGCGTGGAGCAGGATCTCCTCGACCAGGCCGATCGGATCGGACGCCTGGAGCTGGACGGGATCCGATCGTTGGCCGAGGCCTTGATGTTGGCCGGCATCGGCATGTCCATTGTCGCGCAGACCACACCCATAAGCGGGTGGGAACACGTGATGAGCCACTACCTCGATCTCCGTGCGATGGCGGCCGGCCGGGAGACAGGTCTTCACGGCGAGCAGGTCGGTGCGGCCACGTTGGTGTCGGCAAGGGCGTTTGAGGCCCTGCTCGACGCCGGGGCGTCGATCTGGACACGGCGGCCGCAGTACCGTATCGAGGAGGCTCGGCAACGGATCGCGACCCACTTCGGACCGTATGACGCTTCCGGCGCGATGGTCGAGGAGCTGTGGCGGGACTATCGGCGCAAGGCCGAACGGATTGTGGAGGCCTGCAAACGCTGGCAGGGCATCGCCGAGCACTGGCAGGGAGGCGAAGCCCCCGAGAGGGTTCGCTCGTACGTGCGGCCGGCCCGGGTCATTGAGGAGGCTCTGCGACGAGCGAGGGCGACCGCGGACTTGGTCCAGGCGACCGGAACGGCAGATCAAGATCTCGCCCGCTCGTCCGTCTTGCACGGGCATCGGGTACGGCGACGTTTCACCTTGGGCGACGTTCTTGAGCTACTCGGACTGCTCACCCCCGGGGCGATCGATCGGTGGCTTGGCCTGGGATGAGCCTCCGGGAGGTTGCGCATCGTCTTCCCTCGACGATAGCCGGAGGTGATGACCATCCTCCAATCGTACGGTGTGCCCGCATTCACATCGTACGGTCTTGCCGAATTGAAAAAGCGTGATGTCGTATTCCGCTCGGCAGTGTGGACACGTGATAGCCATCGTGGCGTTCGACCGTATTCCAGAAGGGTGGCTACTTCGCGCACTTCTCCAACGCCGTCAGGTCGATCTTTCCGTGCGGCGTGCGGGGCAAGCGGTCCATGATCTCCCACCGGCTCGGGACCATGTAACGCGGCAGATGCTCGAGGCAGTGCGCAACGAGCTCGTTCTCGCTGACCTCAGATCCGTCACGCAGAGAGACAAAGGCCGTCAGCGTCGTGCCGCGCAAGAGGTGCTTGACGGGCACGACGGCGACCTCCGTGACCGAGGGGTGCTCCTTCGCGACGGCCTCGACCTCGGCCAGCTCGATCCGATAGCCGCGGCTCTTCACCATGCGATCGCGGCGGTTGAGGAAGATGAGTTCTCCCTCGGCACGGCGGACGACGATATCCCCCGTTCGGAACGCCTGCCCCTGGCCGTCCGGTGCGTCGACGAAGCGTTTGGCCGTCCCCCGCTTGTCCTTGAAGTAGCCGGCGAATACGGTCGGGCCCGAGACGATCAGCTCCCCCGGCGCGCCCGCCGCGACGGGCTTGGCCTTCTCATCGACGACCCACGCGCGCGTCTCGGCGATCGGGCGCCCGATCGGAATGCCCTCCGGTCGGGCGAGGTCCTTCTCCCGAACGCGATGATACGTGCACACGTTCGTTTCGGTCGGGCCGTACAGATTCCAGTAGCTCGGGTGTGGGACCGCGCGCATCATCTCGCGAAGGTGCTCCGGCGGCATGACCTCGCCGGCGAACAGGACGTGGCGCAAATGCGAAAGGTCATGATCGGACAGGCTCCCACGAAGCGTCATCAGCACGAGACACCAGGGCACGCAGTACCAGACCGTGATCCGTTCCTGCGCCATGAAACGGGCGGTTCGGTAGGGATGGCCTCGCGCGGCGTCGGGAAACGGACACATCGTCGCGCCGGCCCGCACCGCCGCGAAGATATCGAACGTCGACAGATCGAAGCTGTACGGCGCGTGATTGCCGATACGATCGTGAGGACCGAGGCCGAAGGTCTCCACGCCCCAACCGGAGTAATGCAGAAGACTGCTCGAGGGGATCATCACCCCCTTTGGCGTGCCCGTCGATCCGGAGGTGTAGAGGATGTTCGCGACGTCGTCCTCCGGAGGGCGAGGATCGTCCTCGGTCGGATGGCCCGTCGCGAGGAGCTCGGCGAGCCAATGGATCTCGCCGTCGGGGAGCTCGGCCTCCGAGGGTTCGGCGAGAAGGGCCCAATCGAAACCATCCAAACCCGGCGGCAGCGCGCCGGCGATGATCGCGGTAATTCCACATTCCTTGCAGATTCGCTTGATGCGCGAACTCGGGGCCTGGAGGTCAAACGGCACGTACGTAACGCCGGCATGGATGACCCCGAAGAGGCAGATCAATGCCTCGATGCACTTATGGAAGTGGAAGCCAACGCGATGGCCCGGCCCGATGCCCCGTGAAGCCAGGAAGGTCGAGACGATTCGGCTCGCCCGATCCAGTTCCGCGTAGGTGATTTGCTGGCCCATGAAGTCGACGGCGATCCGGTCCGGATATCGGCGCGCGGACCGAGACAAGAGCTCGTAGAGCCGATCCGTGCCGGCATGGGTTGGCGTCGTCTGGTTCACGTCCCCAATTGCCCTAGCGCTGGCGCCTCTGTCGGCCAAGACCCTTGCGGGGAAACGAGTGTACTGAGTGTATCGGTCAACCGCCGGGGCATCAATCGCGGAATGAGGGCTCGCGGCGGAATCGGAACCGAGTCGGTCCAACGAGAAAGCGGAAGCTCAGTGCTCGCCCGACGCATCCGCCAGGATTCGCTCCGCCGCCAGGAGACCCAGCAGGGCCCACTGGCTGTTTTCGGTGGCGAGTGTGTGATCCCAGAGGGAGGTCCGAACCCCGTTGATCGTGTTCAGGCGGGACCGGACGTAGAACGCCTCTTCAGGGCGAAACCGGAGCTGCAAGACGAAGCGGACCGCCCTGAGCAGCGCGCGCCGATACCGCGAGGCGCGCTCGCCGTCCTGCGTCTCCTTCGCGAGTTCGCAGGCCGCGGCCAGAGCAAGAAGTTGCGCTGCGGTATCGATCCCGACGCGCTCACGGCCGCGCACGTCAAGACCTCCGTGGAGCATGGCGTCGGGGCAGTCATCTTTCGTCAGTTGGTGCTTCACCAGCCAGTCGAGCATGTTGAAGACGAAATCGCTGTAGCGAGGATTGCGGCCGCCGGCCGCCAGATCGGCGTAGGCCGTACCGAACCACGGGACGGCATACGGGCTCGGACGAACGGACAGCATCTTGCCGTAATGGTCGAACGCCTCTTCCACCACGCGAAGCGCCTCCGGCGGATGATCGAGGCGGTAGCACCGGGTCAAGGCCAGGACGGCCTGGCCGGGATCGGTGTCTTGAGCGGCGGCGGGTTGGGTCGTCACGAAGTTCCCCCGGAGCATGCCGGTCGTGAGCTGTCGGGAACGCAGCGCGGCCGTCAACCGGGCTCGTAGTCCTGCGTAGCGCTCCTTCGGCTGTGCTTCGGCGGCGGCGAGCAGCAAGAGCGCGGTCGCGCCGATCCGCTCTCCTTGGCTCGGGGCGCGAAGGTACGCACCGGGAGGAGAGGCAGGGTTTCCATCGTTCTCCTTGCCTGAGGAGACGGGGACAAGCCGCTTCGTCAAGGTGTCGATCGTTCGGCACCCGGCGCGCATCGCGTCGGGATCTCCCTTGGCACGCCCGTAGGACGCCAGGGCCCAGGCGCTTCCCGCCTGAACGATCGTGGCGGCCGACGGGATGAAACGGTCTTCCCAGGGGAGGTAAGCCGCCGGGAAGAGCCCGTCCGATTGCTGACGCGCCAGCAGGTGCCGGGCCACCTTGCGAATCGCCTCGTCGAGATGCTTGCGTGTGATCTCGGCTTGTGCGACCGGCGCGCATCCGTACCGTAGCTCGATAACGGGTTCCTTCGCACGGGGCTGCCAGAAATGCAGCGTGCGGAAACGGAGACACCGATAGGCGTCGGGCTCCGGGGGGGGTGTCTGATCGTCGGGGGCGAGTTCGTCGGTGAGAAACCGGACGGCCCCCAGAAGACTGAGACCTTCGCTGATGATCGTGCTGGGCCGTAGGAGGGCGCTCTGGTCTCCCAAAGCAATCGCGAGGCCGTCCAGGCCCGGCTTGCAGCGGTGGAGAATCCCGCGGCGGTCGGAGACGCGCACGTCCAGCTCGACGGCCGGGCCGAGCAGCTCGACCTCTACGGCCATGCGGTGAACGGATTCGCGTACGATGCGAATGCGCTTGCGGGCGTCCGCCACGGCTCGAACGGCGGCCTGCCGGCAGGCCTCGGCGAGGCCCGCTTGTGCCGCGTCGCGGCCGAGTCCCAGCCGGCGCCCCCCTTGTCGCAGCGTCACGTAGGTCGGGCACTGCAAGGAACGGACATCTGGTGGAACGTTGCGGAGGCGATCCGGATCAAGCCCCGCCGCACGAGCTTCGATGGTCTGACGAATCAGACGAATGAGATACTCCTGATCGGCCGATGAGAGACGAGGGGGCAGCGCTACGGCCGGCGGCTCATCCGTGACGGCACGCGCGGGGCGGACGGCGAGCACTCCCGGCCCGCTGACCAAGACGAGGAATGCCAGGGTGACTCTGTGCTTGTGACCGAACATAGCCGGGGAGTATATTGACGACATGGCCCGTTCACAACCAACTCGACAACGTGAGGGCGCCAAGCCCAAGGATTCGAGCAAGCCCAAATCGGAAACGACGGCGACAGTCCAGGCGGACTCGGCATCCGGTCGACCGGGCGGGAAGGCCAGAAAGAGCGTGGAGTCGAAGGCGTCCGCGAAGAAGGCCTCGCCCAAGACCAAGCAGACCAAGGAAGGGCTGAAGCCCGGCTCGAGCAGGGAAGCCGAGGACGAGCTGACCCATGCGATCGTCAGCTCGGCGTCCCAGGTGGCCAAGGAAGTGGGCGCCCGGGCCGTCATCGTTTATGTCGACGCGGTTACCGATCCCGAGCGTGTCGCCAAGCTCTTGGGCAAAAAGCTCGATCTGATCTTTGTCGCTCGCGATGAAAAGGACCTCGAGCGTGCCAAGCGGACGACCGACAAAGTGCTCACCGTGCCTCCGGTGAACCTGACCCGAATGGGGCAGATCAAGATGGCCACGCTGATGGCCTTCTCGCAGCGGATGCTCGCGCCGGGTGAGACGTTTGTCTCGTTGGTCGGCGTCATGGGGGCGGGCGTGGACAGCATGGTGGTCATGAGCGTCGGGGAAGAGCAGGAGATGTTCCGCACGGTCGATCAGCCGAAGATCACCGAGCACATCCGTCGCGCGGTGTTTCAGCGGTGCCTCAACCTGGCGATCGAGTTGGCGGGCGAGGGACGCGAGGGCAAGCCGGTCGGCGCGCTGTTCGTCATCGGTGACCAGGATGAGGTGGCCAAGTACTGTCACCAGACGATCATCAACCCCTTCAGGGGGTATCCGGAAGAGGATCGCAATATCCTCGACGAGAGGATGCGGGAGACGGTCAAGGAGTTCTGCAGTATCGATGGGGCCTTCATCATCTCCGGAAAGGGTGTCATCATTTCCGCGGGAACGACCCTGCGAACCGCCGTCTCGGAGGAGGAGCTGCCCCAGGGACTGGGGGCGCGTCACGCCGCGGCCGCGGCGATCACGGCGAACACGAAGAGCATCGCCATCTCGCTGAGCGAGTCCACCGGGACCGTGCGGGTGTGGCGCCTCGGCGAGATGATCACCGAGATCGAGAAGGCCTCTCCGGCCCCCGCGCGGACGAGCGGCTCCACCGCGGCCAAGACGGTCGAGACCGAATAGGTGTTCTCACCCGGACCGACAAACCCTATGATAGCCATCCGGCGGTAGTCCCGCCGGTTTCCTCGATTCCCCGAGGAGGGCCGGTCTCGGGCGGCCATGCCCTTACACCATGAAGTGAGTGAGACTGATGAGCGCGAGAGAGAACGTCAAGAAGGTCGTGCTGGCCTACAGCGGTGGCCTGGACACGAGCGTGATCCTGCCCTGGATCAAGGAGCACTACGACTGCGAGATGATCGCCCTGGTGGCCGACGTCGGCCAGGGAGCGGAGGAGCTTACGGGCATTAAGCAGAAGGCGCGGCGAAGCGGCGCGAGCAAATGCATCGTCAGCAACCTGCAGCAGGAATTCGTCGAAGACTTCCTGTGGCCGATGCTCGCCAGCGGGGCCGTCTACGAGAAGAAGTACCTCTTGGGCACGAGCATCGCACGACCCCTCATCGCCAAGGAGATGGTCCGCGTCGCCGAACAGGAAGGGGCCGATGCCGTCGCCCACGGCGCGACGGGCAAGGGCAACGACCAGGTGCGCTTCGAGACGACGACCATGGCGCTGAACCCGAAGCTCAAGATCATCGCGCCGTGGAAGGACCCGCGTTTCGAGTTGACGAGCCGCGAGGCCGCGATCGAGTATGCCAAGGCACGCGATATTCCCGTGACCTCGACGAAGAAGAGCATCTACTCGCGGGATCGAAATCTCTGGCATATCTCGCACGAGGGCGGCGAGCTCGAGAGCACGTGGAACGAGCCGCTCGATCGCATGCTGGTGATGACTGTGCCGCCGAGCAAGGCCCCGAACAAGGCGACGTACGTGGAGATCGGCTTCGACAAGGGCCGACCCGTCTCGCTGAACGGCAAGAGGATCGACGGCGTCAAGCTCATCGAACGGCTGAATGGCATCGGGGGCAAGAACGCAATCGGCGTCGTCGACCTCGTGGAGAATCGTCTGGTGGGGATGAAGTCCCGGGGCGTGTACGAGACGCCCGGCGGCACGATCCTGGCCGAGGCCCATACCGCGCTCGAATCCGTCTGCCTGGACCGCGAGACGCTGCACTATAAGGAGCAGGTGGCGGTTCGCTATGCGGAGCTGGTGTACGACGGCCGCTGGTACACGCCGCTTCGCGAGGCGATCGATGCCTTCGTCGCCTCGACGCAGAAAGTCGTCACGGGCACGGTTCGGGTGAAGCTCTACAAGGGCAACTGCGACGCCGTCGGCGTTACGAGCCCGAACTCGCTGTACGTCGAGGACCTGGCGAGCTTCACCATGGGGGCCTCATACGACCCGGCCGACGCGAACGGCTTCATCCGGCTCTTCGGCCTGCCGATGAAGGTCCGCGGCATGGTGCAGGGCCGACCGGACATCAAGGGCCCCAAGAAGAAGAGGTAGAGCCGCGCGGAGGATGCCGAGGAGCTTGCCCGGATTTCCGCAGAAGATCCCGACCGATTGCCCGATATCGAAACGGGGCGGTTCATGCCCGGAGATCGTCATCGTTCCGAGGCGGGTTCATGGCAAGACCGATTCGCGGCTTGATCGTGCCGGCGGCCACGCTGATTGCGATGGTCCTTTGTGGTTGCAGCGATCCGAAGCACGACGTGACCTTCAACCTCTTCGAGCAGAATCAGGGCGACCGCCCGCTGGGGAAGCAGGTAGAAGGCATGGCCGATCAGTTTATGGAATACGTAGATCACTTTGACGTTCGCTTCGAAAACCGTGTGTACTGAGTTGTCTGTAGTCCTGTCTGAAGAGTCGAGCGGCGTCGCGCGGTATGGCCCAGCGGTTCGGTCTGACTCACCGCAAGCCGCCTTCGGCTGGGCATTTCGATGGCACACGGCCGGGGCGACCGTGCCACAATGTTTCGATCTTCGTTCCATGCAGCTTGAAGCCGCGTCGGGCTTGGCCTGAGACGGCAGTCGGAGGAGGACGGTTCCGGTCGCCGCATCCTTTGGAGGAGGCATGAAGGTTCTCTTCACCACCGATCTTCATGGACGAGGCGACCTCTACGAACAGACGACCGAGCTGGCGGTCCGCGCCGAGCCGGACCTGGTAATCTTCGGCGGCGATATGTTGCCGGATGGGGAGATGAGCGACCCGTGCCCGGCCCAGACAGAGTTCGTGCGGTCCTGGCTGGCGCGGTGGATCGAGGATGTCTTGGCAAGGGTTCCACGGTGCCGCGTCGCGACCGTCTTTGGGAACCACGACTGGGCCTGTTCGATTCACGCGTCGGAGGAGCTGGAGTCCCGTGGCCTGCTGACGATTCTCCGCCCCGACCGCATGACCGAAATCCTGGGTTGGCGCCTCTTGGGATACTCGCTTTCGCCACCCTCCCCGTTTGGCTGCAAGGATCTCGAGCGCCTGGACATGCCGGGCGACAAGGCACCCGTCTGGGGCGGCGGCCGCTGGGATGCCTCGACCGGTCAGGTCGTGGAAGCGCCCACACCCGCGTACTTCCAGTCGATGCCGACGATCCGCGAAGACCTGGCCGGAATCGAAACGCCGGAGCGTCCGTGGATCTGGGTCTCGCATGCGCCGCCGCGCTACAGCGATTTGGACCTGCTCATTAGCGGACAGGCGGTGGGCTCACGTGCGGTCAGGGAGTTCATCGAATCGCGGGAGCCGGACATCTCCCTCCACGGACACCTGCACGATTCGCCCTATGTGTCCGGGACCTTCCACACGCAAATCGGCAGGACCGTGTCGATCAATCCGGGACAAGGCACGTCCGAGCTGGCGGCGGTGACCTTCGACACGGACGATGTCCTCGGGACGATCGAGGGGCATGGCATTCGCCTGCCGAAACATGCCTGACGGTCGATGTACGGTTGTTGCCGGCGTGACCTGCTGCGAGCGCGGCAAAGCGATCAGCCGCCTTCCGGGATCGCTCGCACGTCGGAGACGGAGAAGCCGAACTCGCGGGCGAGTCGGCCGATCCGCTCATGGGCGGGAACGTTCTCCGGCAGGCCGAGCCGCTTGCGCAGCTCCGGAACGGTGATGCCCTTCAGCGAGGCGACGTACTCCAAAGTGGAAGACCCGCGGATCACGTTTCCGCGGCCTCGGCCAGAGCCGCTGCCTTGCCCATGGTGTTCCTCGCATTCCTCGCCCTCGGCGTGGCTCCGAGGGCTTTCGTCCTTCCGTTGCCGACGCCCGGAGGCCCCTCTGCGTCCGGCGGGCGTTTCGCGAATGCCTCCTGTGTCGGTCAGGTCCGCCGCATCTCGACGAAGAACCTGCTTTCCACGGCCCGCCCCGGAGCCCCGGCCGCGGTCGTGGTCGTCCTCGCCGCCCTCGATCTCCGTGACGCCGGCGTTGGCCGCCAGCAGCAGTCCGGCCGTGAGTGCGGTGAGCACCACGACGAACCCGGTACCCCAAGCCGCCCTCGCTCCCTTAGAGCTCGAGTGGCCTTCGGCCTCCGTCGAGACGAAGAAGCGACGCGTCGTCGCGCAGACCCACTGCCAATGCAGGAGGACGTGCACGAACATCAGCACGCACGCACTCACGGCCAGCCAGAAGTGCACCTCGCCCCAATCGTGGCGGTTCCATCCGTTCAGCGCCAGCCAGTGGCCGCTGCCGGGGGGAAGCACGTACTTGATGAGTAGCCCGGTGGCCAGGAGCCCCCACATCACCAGAAGGGTAATCGCGTCGACGATGTAGTTGAGCGTGTTGCGTTTCATGGTGTCGTCCTTTCTGTGCGCTCGCGTTCTAGACAGAACGGTTGAACGAAGCCGCCTATTGCAGTCGGGCGCTCGAGGCGGTCCTGCGTCCGAGAGCACAGGGCGTCCGCTGCGACGGCCATTGCGATCTCCGACCGCTTCGGAGATCATGACCCATTCCTGGCCGCATGGATACCTCGGAAACCGAAACGGGAGCAGCCCTATGTCCGCCAAGCCGATCGTCCGCCGACTCGCCGATACCGAGCCGACCGAATGCCCCTGCGGCCTGGCCTATCGGATCGTCACCGCCCACGACGGGGGCCCGGTGAGCTTCCATATTACCAAGATCCAGGGGCAAGCGACCAAGCACCGCCACGCGAAGCACACCGAAACCTACTACTGCCTCGAAGGCCTCGCGCACATCGAGTTGGATGACGAGACGCACGAATTCGCGCCCGGCACGGCGGTCGTGATTCCGCCCGGGGTGGCGCATGCGGTGCGCGGCGACGTCACCATTGTCAACGTCGTCTATCCTCCCTTCGACGGCGAGGACGAGGAGGTCGTGGAGTAGCGGCGCGTGGCGTCTCTTCCTCCAGCTAGTTCACCACGTTTCGCAACGGCTTGCCCTCGATTGCACGTCGGCAGGCCTGGGATGCCTTCACGCGGATGTCCAGGAGGCCGGCCTCGCTGTAGAACGCCGAATGGGGATTCACGATGACGCGATGGCGGGCGGGGTGGTGGGGATCTCGCCACGCCGTGATGAGCGGGTCGTCATTCGGCGGCGGTTCCGCCTCGAGGACGTCGATGCCGGCACCGGCCAATCGTCCGCTCGCGATCGCGTCGGGGATGGCCGAGGTGTTGACGAGCGCGCCGCGGGCGGTGTTGATCAGCGCCGAGCCCTCGGGCATCCTCCCGATGCGATCGGCGTCCATGATGTGATACGTCTCGTCGCTCAGGCAGCAATGCAGACTAACGACGTAGGCCTCGGAAATCATCTCATCGAGATCCTCGAGCCGCCGCAGCCCGCCGATCGATTTGTCCTTGCCGTCCGGCACGTACGGGTCGTAGTAGGCAACGTCCATGCCGAGGGCCTTCGCGCGGAGGGCCGCCGCCGTACCGATCCGACCGAGCCCGATCACCGCGAAGGTGCTTCCGCGCAGCCGGCGGAGAGGGACCGCATGCGTGTGGGACCACAGGCTGGGCCCCGCTTGCAGGATCGAGTTGTACAGGTGGATGCCCCGCAGCAGGGCGAGCATCATGCCGATGGCCGTGTCGGCGACCTCTTCCGTGCCGTAGTCCGGGACGTTCGCGACGGGGATGCCTCGTGCGCGGGCGAGTACATGGTCGACATTGTCGACGCCGACGCCGCAGCGAACGATGAGCTTGCAGTTCTCGAGCCGTTCGATGGTGTCCTTCGTGAGGCTCAGTCCGTGATAGAGCATCAGGGCGTCGGCGTCCTCTACCTGGCCGAGGATTTCATGCTCGGTGGTGGCATTGAGGGCGCTGACGTCGGCGATATCGCCGAGAACCTCTCGCTCCGGCTCGAGATCGTCCGACAGGAAGTCCAGTACGACGACCTTGGCACGTTTCGCCATCGCTGCACCTGGCTCCTTTCCCGGCTCGGTGGTCCCCCCGGTCTCGACGATGGATGAGGTGTACCCGCTTGGGCTCAACGGTTCAAGTCTGCACGAGCCGTTGGGACCGCGCGGCGCTGGCAATCACCGCCCGTGCGCCTATCATGGCGGCACCGAGAGGAGATGGAGGACGAACGAGGCGTGATGGTTTCGATGTCGCTGCAAGGAGAGCTTTGATGAGATTCCGCAGGTGTTGGCTGGCGTCTACGTGTCTGTGTCTCGTCGCGGGGAGCGGAGCCTCGGGGCGAGACGTACCGAATGACATCCTAAACGACCCGGGCATCGTCCCGAACGCATCCTTCGAGAAGGGTGCGACGTCGCCTGAGGGGTGGAAGCTCGAAAAGGGCAAGGGGGAATGGATCGAGCAAGGGCACACGGGCCAGCGGGCCGTCGGCGTCATGGGCGACGGCAAGGATACGAGCTATTGGCGGACGACCGATCTGAAGCTCACGCCTCAGACGGCCTACCGATGCACACTCTACAGTCGGAGCAAGGAGGGCACGCATGGCGGGTGTGTCATCGTCGGACCGGTCAGCAACAATCGTGATTTCCAGCACAGCAAGGAGTGGCGTAAGCGGAGCTTCGTCTTCGTTACGCCGAAGAACACGGAGGGCGTGTACTTCCGCTGTGGGCAGTGGCATATTCCCGGCACGGTCTACTTTGACGATGTCTGCCTTCGTCCCGTGATTCCCGTCTACGCCAGGCAAAACGGCCGAACCTTGGGCGCAGGCGAGGAGACCGCCGACGGCCGATACATCTTCGCGCCGCGAATGGGCGGCGAGGGATCCAACGAATCACGCTGCCTCGTCTCGCATAACGCCGGCTTCAACAGCTATCGTTGGGTATTCGGGCCGGGCAAGACAGTTGTGTACCGGTTGGGGGTTGACGGTGTCCCACAGAAGTCGGCCAAGTTCAGGACCAGCATCGGCTACCACCAGTCCGGCAAGCTGTTCATCGACGCCAGCAAAGACGGCAAGACGTGGCGAACCGTCGGCCAGGTATACGGGAAGACATCGAAGGACATCGAGCTGCCGGACGATCTCTTCCCTGCGATCCACATTTGGATTCGCATGCGAGCATCGGAAGGCACCGACACGGGCGGCGATTCCGCCCCGGGCAGCTTCCAGGTCTATTCGTGTCGCTACGAGGCCGCCCTGGCGGAGCAGGTCCCGGATGCCGTCGGGTCGACCTCGTATGTCGACGTAATCCGGCCCGCGAAGGGTGTCGACATCGCGATCGATCGGATCACGAAGCCGGGGGCGGAGGCTACGAGTATCGCCGGGAAGATCTCTGTGGCGGAGGTGGCGGGTCCCGTCGAGCTGCAACTGACAGTGCAAACGGAGGACAGCGAGGCTGCGCGCGACATCCCGGTGGGCAAGTTCCGGCCCGGGAAGGATCAGTCATTCAATGCGGACTTCGCCCTGACCGAAGTCGGGACCTCGAGCCTGATCCTCTCTGCGTGGGACGGGGAGGGAAAGCCTCGCTACGTCGCCCGCACGCAAATGGAGCTTCCCATCCTATACGCCGCAGACTACGGATATGCGATTGGCGAGGACCCCGGCGCTGCGATCTGGTGGTGTGAGGGCACGCATAAGGTGAGCAAGATGCGGCCGGCGCCTCGAAGGGCTAAGAGGCCGGTGGCGCTGATGGCCGCCGGCAACGAGTATGAGCCCTTCCAATTGGTGATTCGGCCGAACAAGGCGCTCGCCAACGTTCGCGTCGACGTGAGCGATCTGACGGGCCCGGCCGGAAGCAAGATCACGAGTAAGAACGTGACGGTCGACCGTGTGGCGTACGTCCACGTAGAGCGGCCGACCGACCGCGTCGGTTGTGAAGGCGATTGGCCCGACGCGCTGCCGCCGGTCGACGGCCCGTTCAACGCCAAACCCGGTGAGAACTGTCCGCTCTGGATCACGGTGAAGGTCCCGCCTCAGACAAAAGCAGGCGGCTACAAGGGCACCGTGACCATCACAGCCGACGGCGGCGTGAAGTGGAAGGTCCCGCTCTCCCTCCGTGTGCTGGGCTTCACGCTGCCGAAGGAATCGCATGTCTTTGCGACGTTCGGCTTCCGTCCTGGCGAGGTCCGGCGATACCACAACATCAAAGACGACGCGACCTACGCCAAGGTCTACGACCTGTACATGAAGAACTTCGCCGAGCACCGGATCTCGCCGTACGATCCGATGGCGATGTCGCCCTACACGCTCAGCGTCGAGACGGGACTTGCTTGGAACGGCGGCAAACGCGTAAAGGACACGAAGGCATCAGGCGAGCAGTCGCTCAAGATCGTCGACAAGGACACGCGCGCCGATGCCGGCGTCCATGCCGCGGACGTGATCCCGATCGACCCCAAGGCCGAGTACGTCCTCAAGTGGAAGGTCCACACCGAGAAGCCAGATCAGCCGTACATGCTGACCGTGCAGCAGTACGACGCGAAGAAGGCTTGGCTTGCCTATCACAACATCGACATCCGTCGGAAGGGCAAGGGTACATGGGAATCATGCGAGCAGAAGATACGCTTTCGCGGCCCGAAGAAGGCCCATTACGTTGGGATCGTTTTGCGTGCGGCCTGGTGGGACGAGAAGGGCCGAACCACCGGCACCGCCTGGTTCGATGACATCTCGCTTCGACGCGCCGACGGCGGTCCGGAGCTCGTCCAGGATCCGGGCTTCGAGAAGCCGACGACGGCCATGAAGGTCAACCTCGACTTCTCGGCCTTCGACAAGGCGGCCGCCAAATACCTCGACGGTATGGGATTCACCTCGTTCCGGCTTCGCGTGACGGGCCTCGGTGGCGGCACGTTCCACAGTCGGCACAAAGGCAGCATCGGAGGCTTCGCGCAGGGCACGCCGGAGTACGACGACCTGATGGGCAAGTACCTTGGCCAACTGGAAGCCCACCTCCGCGAGAAGGGCTGGCTCGACGAGGCCTACGTGTATTGGTTCGACGAGCCGTCGCCGAAGGACTACGAGTTCGTCAAGAACGGCATGGCAACGCTGGACCGTTGCGGCCCGGGCCTGACCCGAATGCTCACCGAGCAGATTGAGCCGGAGCTGATCGGCAGCGTTGATCTGTGGTGTCCGCTGACCGCGTCCTACGACGAAAAGCTCTGCAAGGAGCGGCAGCAGAAGGGCGAGCACATCATGTGGTACGTATGCACCGGCCCGAAAGCCCCGTACGCGACGCTCTTCATCGATCACCCCGCCGTCGACTTCCGGATCTGGCTCTGGCAGACGTATCAGTACGACGTCGAGGGCATCCTCATCTGGACGAGCAACTACTGGACCAGTTCGGCCGCTTACCCGGGCAAAGACTACCAGAGGGTGTGACATTTCTTTCTGGCACTATGCCGCGAGCGCCCGCTGTAGGTCCCAG
>CAZKCX010000009.1:6292-26344 GCA_964550865.1 uncultured Planctomycetales bacterium | reverse complement strand
CGCCTTGTGTGGCCCAGCCGCCCTCGGTTGGGCACATTGATAGCGCACGGCCGGGGGCGGCCGTGCCACACTGTCCGATCTTTGTTGCAGGCAGCGTTGCGGGGGAGGCGATCGGAGATTCAACGATGCTTCTCCGTGCTCTTGCCGGATGGACTGTGCTGGCGTCGCTGTTTCCTGAAGCGATTCTGGCCAGACCGCAGATCTCGCTCGACGGCGTTTGGGCGTTTCGCTTCAGCGAAGATGATCGAGGTGAGACCGAGCAGTGGTCTCGTCCCGGCGTCGCGTACCCGAATGCCGTCCGCGTGCCCGGCTCCTGGGATGTCCAGGGGATCGGTGAGTCGACGAAGAAGGTTCGGCACAACGCCGTGGGCGTCGGATGGCATCGTCGATCCTTCAAGATCCGTCCCGATTGGGAGGACCGACGCGTGTGGCTCCGAGTGGGGGGAGCGCATTGATCCGCCAAGCTCTGGATTGACGGAGAGTGGGTGGGCGAGCACTGGGGGTATCCGGTCGCATTCCGCTTCGACGTGACCGAACACGTTGAACCCGGCGGCGAACACACGCTGGTGATCGCCGTGGACAGTCGCAGGCATTGGAAGCGGGACACCCTCACCGGGACGTTCGACATCATCGACTACATGGACGTCGATTGGGGCGGCATCTTCGAGTCGGTTACGCTCGAGGCCACGGGTCCGCTCTGGATGGACGACGTCTTCGTCATGCCCGATCCGGCGCATCACACGGCCAAGGTGCAGGTCTCGTTCGGCGGTGCCGAAGACACAAATCGTGAGACGCTCACCATCGACTACCGCGTCGTACCTTGGTCACGGGACTCCACGGATCGGGAGGCCCTGGATTCCGGCCGGCGTCGCCTCGCCGGCGAGGCCAGGGTGGCCTGGGATCTCAAGCTCCGTGATGCGCCGCTGTGGAGCCCGCACGCGCCGAACCTGCTCATGCTTCTCCTGCGGCTTCGGCGGGGCGACAGCGTCTTGGACGAGCGATCGATACGCTTCGGCCAGCGCCGCCTGGAGATCCGCGGAAACGACTTCTACCTGAACGGCGAGCGGTTCTTTCTCAGCGGCTACGGGGACGACTTCAACCACCCGATCCATCTCTGCCCGCCGCCGGACGTTGGCTTCTGGCGCGAGTACCTCCACCGCCGCAGGGCCTACGGCCTGAACGGCGTCCGCCACCATTCGATGATGCCGCCCGAGGCCTACCTGGACGCGGCGGATGAGGTCGGGATGCTCGTTCAACCCGAGCTGCCGATCGCCTACATGCCGTTCTTCCGGCGGGCTACGCCCGAGGCCAAGGAGCTGTATCGCTACGTATGGCGGACGTACATCCGCCAGATGCGAAACCATCCGTGCGTCTTCGGTTGGTGTATGGGCAACGAGCTGTGGAACGGCTTCGAGTTGGGCCCGGAGCTCTACAAAACGGCCAAGGACCTGGACCCCACCCGCCCGGTGATCGACAGCGACGGGCTGTTCCGCGTCGTCGACCGCCCGACGATCGATTACCTCACCGTCATGTTCCGCGTCCACGAGATCCCATGGGGCGAGGGCAAATACGACAAGTTCGTGCTCGAGCAGCCTCCGCCCAAGCCGGTCATCAGCCACGAGACGAGCAACATCTCCGTCCTGCCCGATCCGGCCGACATCGCCAAGTACAAGGGCATCATCAAGCCCTTCTGGATCGAGCAGATGGCGATGCAGATCCGTCGGCGGGGGCTCGCCTCGTACCTCGACGCGATGCTGGCTGCCTCCCGGCGGCTTCAGGGTCGGCTGATTCGGCTGAACATCGAGGCGGCACGGTTGAGCCCCGAAATCGACGGCTACCATCAATGGCTCTTTCGTGACTATTGGACGCAGAGCACCGGTCTCGTCAATCAGTTCGACGAACCGAGAGCGATCACGCCCGAGATCGGGCGGAGGTTCCTCGGACCCGCCGTGCTGCTGTGGGAGTTCCAACGGGTGAACTACCGGCCGGGGGAGCGGATTCCGCTGCGGATGTGGCTATCCGATTTCCGGCCAGGCTCTGCAGAACCCGATCTGGCGCAGCTCGAGGTCCGCGTGAACGGCCAGGAGATCACGATGAAGCCTCCGAAGGACGTCGGCGGTAGGGGGCTGATCGGACCTTGGACGGGTCAGTACGAGGCGCCGCACGTCAAGCATCCGAAGGAGTTTCGCCTGGAGGCACGATCGGGCCCGATCGAGAACGCCTGGTCGCTATGGGTCTTCCCACCTCCTCCGGAAACGGGGCGGACCGAGCCGAGGCGAGTCGCGTCAGGGGTACCGTCGAACGACGTCCGCCAGACGCTGTGGCTGACGCCAACCGCCCTCGATCACCTCGCCGCCGGCGGGGCGGTCTGGGTCATGAACGAGGACATCGTGTTCCCGACCCTCCGCGGTCGCCTGAAGCCGGCCTGGTGGAAGGGCAGCGACCGCAACGACGCGACGTACGGCAACATGATCCTGCCGCACCCGGCGATGCGGGGCTTTCCGCATGAAGGGTGCGGCGATCTGCAGATGGCCGGCCTCATCGACGAACGTCCCGTCGTGATCACGGAAGATCTGCCCGCCGGGATCGAGCCGATCATCTGGTGTCTCGACGTGCCATGGTTGATGCGGCGCAAGGCGTGGCTCTTCGAGGCCAAGGTAGGCAAGGGTCGTCTGCTCGTCAGCACGCTCGACTTCTCCCCGAGCCGGCGAAAGGCCGACCCCGCGGCGGCATGGCTGTTCGCCCGGCTTGCCGACTATGTCCGGGGCGGGGAATTCCAACCCCGATCAGAGCTGCCGATCGACTGGCTTCGCCAGCGGGTGGAAACACTCGGCAGGCCCGATCCGGCATCGTGGGTTGAGGGGTTTGCCGAGGTCATCGAGTGCACCGAGGAGCCGCAAATCTGGTATTCATACCGAGAGAACAAGGTTAAGAACTACACCGTTCGACAGACGGACGGAAACCAGCGGCTGCGATGGCGGACGGCCCCCGTGCCCAGGGAGTGGTCACGCGACAACGTCACGTTCGTGTGGGCCGGGGGCCTTGGTTGGCGGAGCCAGCCCGGCGGCGGCCGCTTCGGCTTGACGCTCGGCGACAAGAAGCTGCTTGACGTTCCCTTTGCCCAGAAGACTACGGCGTGGACAGCCATGGAGGGAGAAGTACGCCTCCAATACGTCGTCCGCCGAAGCGTCGGCGAAGACAGTTTCGGCCATTTCTTCTTGACCGTAGCGACCAGGCTCGTCGAACCGGGCGAACCTGCCGAGATCACCGTGACAGCCACCGCAAACAACTCCAAACGCTGGTTCTCCGTAAGTCCTTATACGGACGTGGCCGCCCGGGAACGCTCGGCAGGATGGTAAAGATCGCTCTTCGCGCACGTTGAGCGGACGTCAGCCGGGGGAACAGACGATTTCTGTCGAATCGATGCCGGTCGCCGGACGAAGATGGTATACTACGAGTCGCGCGGGAGACGAGTCCGGGCTCGTCCTTGAGGAGGTCCCCTATGTCGGCCATGCGAATGCGGAAGCTGCTGGTGGGGTTGGCGTCGCTGGCAGCCGTTGGCGCGGTCCTGTTCTCGAGTTGCACCGCACTGATCGAACTCCCGGGCGGGATGATCGACGTCGATGATGACGAGGTCAAGATCCGCCTGCCGGGCCTTTCTGTCGACGTGGACGACGACGACGTGAAGGTCAGACTTCCCGGCATCCACGTGGACGTCGACGGCCACGGCCACTGCTGCTGCTGCTGCGATTGATCTGATCGCGTATTGCCCTCATCCAGACAGGTAAGCTCTACGCCCGACCGTGCCCTGGTGCGCCCGCCGTCGGAGACGTTACAATGCCTTCCACCTGATGATGTGCTCTCATTGAAGGTGTCTCTTTCTTCTTCGGCACGCCCTGGCTCAGGAGGAGCGTCGTGAAACGGCACGCGTATCGAACGGTTTGGTTGGCTGCGACATGGGTCTTGGCATGGTCCATGGGCGTCCATGCCGCCGGCGATCTGTCGGTCATGACCTACAACCTCCGCTACGCCAGCGACACGCCCCCGAACGCGTGGTCCCAGCGGCTGCCCGTCGCACTTGCGATGCTCCGCAAGCACCAGCCGGACGTCATCGGCACGCAGGAAGCCTTGTACCGGCAAGTGAAAGACCTGGACGCCGGGTTGCCCGACTACGCCTGGATCGGCCTCGGACGTGACGGCGGCAGCCGCGGGGAGTTCATGGCGGTCTTCTACCGCGCGAAGCGGCTCGAGCCGCTGGCGTTCGATCACTTCTGGCTTTCCGAAACACCGGAGGTTATCGCGTCGACGTCCTGGCGCACCGCCTGCCGACGAATGGTCACGTGGGTGAAGTTCCGCGACCGCGAGACCAAGCGGCAGTTCTACTTCGTCAATACGCACTTCGATCATCGATCGAAGCTCGCCCGCGAGAAGAGCGCCGAGCTGGTCGCCAGGCGGCTGGCGGAGCTTCCCGGGGCGGGGACGCTACCTATCGTATTGGTGGGCGACTTCAATGCGAGGGCCGAGTCGAGCAAGCCGTACGAGACGCTCACGCGGCAGGGGGGATTCAGCGATGCCTGGCCCGCCGCCAAGAAGCGAGGGGAGCTGGTGTCGACCTTTCATGGCTATCGGGGTCCGCGAAAGGACGGGTCCCGCATTGATTGGATCCTATGCAAGGGGCCGGTGACCGTCCTATCCTCGGAGATCATCACCTTCGCCAAAGACGGTCAGTATCCGAGCGACCATTTCCCCGTCATTGCCCGTATCGTCCTCGAGTAGCGCGTCGTGGGGCTTTGCCGCGAGGACAGATTCCGTCGCCGGCGGGATACGTCCGAAAGGCGGGTGCATCGAGGCAAGCACGCGGGTAAGATAAACCCAAGAAGAGACGGTTTCCGAGAGCGAGCCACGGATCTTTGAAGGAGTGTGATTCCATGTCGACATGCGGCGAACATCATTGCAGCTCGGGACACGTATCGCGGCGAGGGTTTCTGACGGGCTCTTGTGCGGCCGCCGTGGGTTCCGGCTTGCTGGCTGAGGCGCTCTCCGCCGTCGACGCACAGGCCGGCGGGTCCATCAAGCCATGCGGTCCGGCCTCCCGATATACGCCGACCGTTCGGGCAACCTTCGTGCGCCGCAAGGGCGAGTACGGCATGCGCTGGCCCGGCCAGATCTACGACGGAAAGGCCGCGCTGGTGAAGTACCGCAAGCAGATGATCGAGGCCGCGGCGCAGATGGGCGTCAAGCTGGATCTGCGATCGGAGCCGATCTATTCGGACGGAGAGGCCGATCAGTGGGTGGCCCAGGCCAAGTCCGCCAAGCCCGATGGGCTGTTCCTCGTGCTCCTCGATCGACAGCAGCACTCGTGGCCGACGGCCTACAAGGCCATCGACAGCAAGATCCCGACCGTGGTCTTCGCGCCGTTGGGGGCGGCCTTCACGACGAACACGGCCCGGCTGAGCAAGAAGCCCGGCTGCTATGTCTGCTCGACCGACGACTTCAGCCAGGCGCTGGGCGGCATGAGGATGATCGCCGCCGGGGCCAAACTCCGGGAGATGCGGTACGTCGTGCTGCGGGGCAACAAGCGGCGCGACTCGCGCATCAAGCACCTCGGCACGCGTTTGCGGTATGTCCCGGCGCAATCGTTCCTCGAGGAGTACCGACGGACGAAGCTCAACGATGAGGTGACGCAGATCGCCGAACGCTACATAAAGCAGGCGACCAAGATCGAGGGACCGAGCGAGCAAGACGTGCTCAATGGCGTCAAGAGCTACATGGTGGCGAGGAATATCCTCAAGCGCGAAGAGGGCGACGGCATCACGATGGATTGCCTGGGCGCCCTGGGCAAGAGCAAGGTCAGCCTTCCGTGTATCTCGTGGTCGTACATGCTCGACCATGGGATCCCGGCGGCATGCGAGGCGGACTTGAACGCGTCCACCACGCACGCCCTCGTTCAGTATCTCTTCGATCGGCCGGGCTTCCAGCAAGATCCCGTTGCCGAGACCGCCAAGCAGGCCCTGATCGGGTCGCATTGCACGTGTCCGACGAAACTGGCGGGCTTCGACAAGCCGGCGGAGCCGTTCTTCCTCATCCACCACCATGGCATGCGAGACGCCACGCGTCGGCCCATGTGGAAGGAGGGGCAGCGCGTTACGGTCGCCCAGTTCACGCTGAGCAACAAGGACAACGTTCGGCCCGGCATGATCATCTCCGCGGGAGAGGTCATCGAGAATCCGTCCGTGCCGCCCTCGGGCGGGTGCGTTGTGGCCGTTACGTTGAAGCTGGACGGCGTCGACGAGTACCTTGCCTATCCGGGCTTCCACCAGATCTTCTTCTACGGCGACTTCAAGCGGGAGTTGGAAGGCTACTGCCAGCTGCACGACATTCGCGCCCGGGTCGTGTAATCCCAGGGCAGCGGGAAGCTATGGCGGGATTCCCTCGGCGAGCTTCCGGAAGATGTCCCAAAAGGCACCGCGATGGCCGGCCGCGATCGCGGCGCTCAGTCCCGGATTGTCGTTGTAGTTGTAGTCGACCATCTGGTCCACTGGCGCCGGCTTGAAGAAACGCTCGTCGTCGCCGATGACGTCCCGCACGAGGGCAGGGGGGTCCTCTCCGAGTTGCCTATCGATATAGAACACGGGGCGGAGAAAGTCCTCGTTGTCCTCGAGCTGCCCGCAAAGATTGGGATTCTGTGGCATGGGGCCCTGCGACGCGATCCACGCCCCCATCGGTGTGCCGGGGTACAGCCGCACGCCCGTGGCCGCTCCCGCGCGATCCGGGTCGACGTCCCGAATGAACTCGACGGTCTCGACGACGGAGGCGCGATCTTCGCCCGGGCCGCCGAGGAGCAGGTCGAGCATGACCGAGATCCCCGCCTCCCGACAGGATCGTACGGCTTCCCGGATGGCTTGGCGCGTGTAGCCGCGACGGTAAGCGTGGAGCATGCGATCACAGCCGCTGTCCACGCCGAAGTTAATGCCCACGCATCCCGCGCGGCGCATCGCGCGGGCCAGCTCCCCCGAGAAGCCCTTCACCGTCGCGTAGCAGTACCAGCGGAGGCGGTCCCCGAGCCGTCGCGCGAGGATCTCCCGGCACACGGCCAGTGCGTGGTCGGACGGGACGTTGAACTCGGCGTCGCAGAGGTGCAGGACGTCCACGCCGTCGTGCACCAAGGATTCCAGCTCGTCCGCGACCTCGCGGGGATCGCGACAACGGGCCCGCGAACCCTTGGCGACCGGATCGGCGCAGTAGATGCAGGCATGAGGGCAGCCTCGTTTCGTCTCGATGTTGCCCATGCCGCCCTCACGGAGGTAGCGCGGATTGTCCACGACGTCCCGCCTTGTGGGCACGGAGAGCGAAGACGCAAAGTCGGGTGGGGATAGCGTGATGACCCCATTGGGCCCTCGGACGGCCAATCCCGGGATGCCACGGGTGTCGGCACCGTCCGCCAGCCGTTGCGTCAAGGTGGTGAAGACTTTCTCGCCGTCGCCCACAACCCCGAGGTCGGCGCCGCAAAGATCCATGATCTGCCGGGGGAAGAGACTGAAACCGCATCCGCCGAGCGCAAGAGGAGCCGACGTGTGGGCGCGGATGGTCTCCACCAACTCGCGCAAACGGGGTACGAACCATGCGCAGCTCGGCCAGAAGCAGTCATCGGTGTTGCGAAAGGTCACGCCGATCACGAAGGGGTCCACCGACCCGAGCCGGGTTGCCAGCGCTCGCATAGGGTCCTCGGCAAACGAAAGATCGACGAGGTGCACCTCGAATCCAGCTTGGCGGAGAGGCCCTCCAAGGTAGTCCAACGCCAGCGGGGCGACGGGCGGCTTCATCTCGTTTGCGTTGACAAGGACGACGGATCCCATGGGCTAGCCTCGGGCGAGTCGGGCACAGCGGCGGTCATTGGCGGGCAAGAGAGGTGCAGACAACCGCAGAACGGCCTTTGGCCCTTCAACAGAGGCAAACGTCGATGACGGGCGCGCCACCGCGGGACTACAAGTCACTACGCCTAGAGGCGTCGCCGACGCCTCGCCACCGCCAGCAACAAGACGAGGAACGGCGGCACAATGAAGGATCCATCCGAAAGGGTACCGCACTTGAAGACCGCGCGGACTTCGTAATCCCGGTCCAGCGTGAGAACCAGGGGGTTGTTCATATCCAACACGGCGTAGTTCATATCGGACGGATGATTCGGATCGAAGAGCACCCAGTGCTCGAAGACGCGATCCTCGTCATCTCCCTGAGCCCACAGCGAAACGACCGTTCCTTCCGGGTACGTCGGCTCATTGGGGTCGTCCGGTGGCGGTGTCAAGACCACGGTTCCCCAATCACCGCTGTTCACGTCAATATCGATGCTGTACGAGGGGGTACAAGCCGCGTAGGCGCTGATATCGGACTCGACGAAGTCCTCCGGAATCCCCTCTCCCCATGAAAGCCCGACGAGGCCGTCCTCGGCATCCATCCGCAGCCACGTGATTCGGAGGCGACCGTCGAAGAACATCTCGACTTGGACGTTGTTCGAATTCGAGGTCCCCGCTTCAGGGACGTCGTCGTAGGTAAGTGCGAAGCGGTCCTCGAGCTGTCGCCAGGAGACCGTGCCCTGGGAGCTCGGATCGAGATCGTCAAAGAACGCTGAGATCCGAACGCGGTTGAAATGGTTCGCGAACGATTCGATCGGGTTGCTGTCGCCGCTGGGGGCCGTCAGGTAGCCGTTGCTGCCGACGATCATCGCCGGGCTGCTCTCCCCGTACATGCGGACCTGCTTGCCGTCTTGCAGGATGACGAGAAGGGAACTGTTGTCGTCCAGATTCAGCACCGTCCCGCCGTTGGGGTCGACAAAGTATTCCGTGGCGTCGTCCACGCATGCGCTGTAGTAGCTCACGGACCCATCCGGGGTGAGCAGAAGCGTTCGATAGGACAGATCGTTGGTTTCCGAATCGAACCATTGCGTGAAGTAGTCTATCTGCTCGGTCGTGGCGAAGGGATAACAACTGCCGCCGTTGTCGTCCGTTGCCAGATTTCCGGCGAGGTCTTCCGCCTCCACGATGAAAACGTATTCGGTGAGGGGCGACAGACCCGAGACGCGAATCGTGTGCGAGGTGGAGGAGCCGGCGCTTTCGCCCTGATATGGCATTTCCTCCCCACAGGAGGGACCACATAACACCCGCCCGTGGCTCTCCGTGTCCGTCTGGAAGCTCACTTCCACCCAGCTCCCGGTGATGCGTTCAATCTGGACGTTGGAGATGTTCGGGGGGGCGCAATCCACACCGGCGGTGGCTTCACTTACGGCCGGTTGCCCCGAGCCGTCGTCCAAGTCGTTGTAGCGGACCGTTAGCGTCGCTCCATCGCCGACCTGAAGCGTGCCGTCTCCGGGGTTGACGGGGTCTCCTGATGTCGCGATCGTCCCCGTGAAGACCCCGTCGGACTGTGGGCTTTCGGTCAAGACCATGGTTTCCACATCACCGCCGTCGCAGGAGGCCGTCACCTCCTGCGTGCCGGCGCCGACGAGATCGCCGTCCGCGACGGTTGCCGTCACTACGGAGGCGCATGAGTAGACGGTGCGATCCAAGGTCACATTGCCGACGGGAGAAGGAATCACCATCAGCGGCGTGACGTAGGGAATGGCATTGTGGGCCGTCACCGTGAGGGTGTAGCCCTCCTGCTCCGAAAGGTGGATGCCAGGAAGCGTCAAGACGCCGTTCGGATCCGTCAGTCCCGTCCACAACTCGTCGCTCCCGGAATGCGTGATGGCCGCCCGGGCACCCTCGAGGGGCACGCCGTCCATTGCAACGGTCAGCGTGAGTGGGGTGGGCGACTGGTATGGGAGAGCGCTCGGATGATCCACGGTTACCGGTTGCGGGGTGCGTGTCCGCAGCATCATCTCCGGATCACCGAACCAGTGGAACATGTGGAATTCGCCTGCGGTGTAGCTTGTTGTCCCCTTGTAGATCAGCATGTAGTACTTACCGAAATTCAACGCGTTCGCCACCCGCCAAGAGTTCGTGTAGATGTTGCCGGTGTGGCTGGGATCGTAGTCGGGCCAGAAGCACGTCATCATGCCGTGCGTCAGGAGGTCGTTGTACCCACTGTAGCTGTTCCGCGTGGCGCCCACGACGCCCACGGCGCCGCCGCCGTCCCGTTTGAGGAACGCCTCGCAGAAGCAGTCACCCGCACTCCGATGGAACGACCCGCTCTCGCAGTTGATGCTCAACACGACGGGGGTTTGTGAGCCGTTCGCCAACGACGCGATGTCTGTTGTGCTGAAGGGGGGATGAGACCAACGCGTCTGCGAACCGTGGTTGCGATGCAGAACCAGGCCGACTCCCGCATTGAGGGCGGTGAAGATGTCGCTGGTTGCCTGGCTCGCCGTGGTCCAAAGCGACACGATCCATTCCGGAAAGGCGTCCGGATGGGGAAACCGATGCGGATAGGAGGAAACGCGGTAGTAGTAGGTGTCGTACTCCAGGCTCCCCTTGCACCAAGCCGTATAGACCGTCATTCCCACAACGCTGTCCAGGTATTCGAGGACATGCGCGGAGGTCTCCATGAAGTACCGGTCGGCCACCGCGTCAAAGTTGTCCGTGTCCTGGAAATAGCCGGCGCTCAAGAAGGCGCCGCACCACTCCCCGCCGTGGATCGCTCGCTCGTAGTCCAAGATCTTGTCGACGACGACGGCACACTCCTGCTCCGTCTGCACCGGAATTCGGCCCGCGATGATGTCCGGGTAGTAGTCGGAGCCGTCGACGCACACATAGGGGAGGTCGGAGTAGCACTCCAGCGTGCCGCTGTAGTAGCTTGCCGGAATCTGGTCCACATCCCCGACAAGCAGAAGATACTGGGGAGCCGGCACCCACGTGTCGTAGGCGGTCTGGACGTAGTCCTGAACATCAACGGAGGTGGTCCCCACTTCCGACATCCTGACGACTCGCGTGTGGAACCCCTTCGTTCGCTTCCAGTCGGTTAAGGGTTGGACCTCCTCGTAGAGTTGATCGGCGACGATGACGAGGTAATCCGTTCCGTTCGGCTCGGCCATATCTCCGCCGGACTCCACCATGACCGGCTGCGGAGGCTCGTAGTTGACCAGGAGCCGGCGCGCGTCCTTCTCGGACTGCGGCGTGGCAAGCTGCGCCTTGCGGAGCTCTCCCAACTCGTTGATCTGACCTTGATAGCTCAGGTGGACGGTGACCGAATCGTACCCGATGAGTTGCCCTGCGGCGGGGTTGTACTGGACGGGGAAGACTTTCAGGAAGAGCAGCCTGCGACCGCGGATGGTCGAAGGTCCTTCCAAGGAGGCAAAACGCCCGGGCTGAAGCGCGTCCTCCTGGTAGGCTGCGGCATCGAGGATGAACGCCTCATCGGGTCCGCTTTCAGCCTGGGGCGGCTGAAGGGGAAACACCCGCCGACTCAAGTCAATGGTGGTCGCGGCCCCGAGCCGGACCTCGGCCGCGGCCTCCACCCCATAAGGGATCTCGATCATCAGTCCCTTAAAGGGTAGCACGGGCAAACCATGCTCCTCGGCGGTTTCACCACAACCGACGAGTGAGGCCGATACGTAGTCGACGCCGTCTGCGCCCCTCAGTGAGGCGAGCAGCACTCCGGGGACGGTGATGGTGACGGTAATGCCCTCTTGCGTCTCTGACGTGTTGGCCACCACGGGTGACTGATCCCCCACTCCTTGGACGAACGAGACCCATCCTGAAGGATTCGGTGCATCCGAGGCTTCGACGATTGCCCCTGCGGGGAACCCCGCTGCCAGGGCCAAGACCAGAAGCGAGACGAGGCGAAAGTGCTTGGGCATGACGTGCACCTTTGTGGGGTCGGTAGATCGGGTCCGGAACGAGCCTCCGAACACGATCTCAACTCGACGATCCAGAAGCCCGCGCGGAGCCCCAAGCTGCTTGGGTTCTGGCGCGGCCGTGCGCCCGTGCGAAACTGTCGGATTTCTGGATCGACGTTGGTCGGCCACCGGGGAGCGAGATGGGGCGAACCCTACAGGCCTCGGTTCAAAGGGCACGTGGCAGAGTGACCCTGCGAAGCACCCGACCCTCTCTCCCTTACGCTCGGCACAAACTATTATAGCCTACCCGGACCAGCAGCCAAGGGACCTTCGCTTTCCGCACGAGTTCCGACAACTCAGGGGCCGCAGTCGCTTGCCTTGGATGGCATGGTGCGCCGTTTCGTTCCGAGCGGAGAACACGTGGCAACCTTGCCAGTGCGGCGCCCGCCAGCGTCGGCCGCGAGTCAGCGAGATCGATCCTCTACGGTTGACAGGGGATAGACGGCGATGTATGTTTGTTATTCCATGGAGCTTATGGGAGGCGCCGTGTCTTGGGGTTATCCACAATGGCGGGTAGGCCTGGCCAGCGAATCGGGACAGCATCATTTGTGGTAGGTGCTTCAAACGACATGCGGGGGTGGTTTGCCCCGTTTCCGGCACAGCCACTTCCTCTTAGTCTTTCAAAATCAGTAGCTTGAAACCCTTGACCGCGGCGGGCGCTTCAGGATTATGCCCGTACGGCACCTTGCCCGGCTCGGGAGTGAAATCCACCCCGATTGGCGGCCGCTAGACCCTGGCTCAGCTTGTCAACAGATTATCCACAGTGAAGACGCAGGAGCAACACGCCTTGAGCAATTCGGACGAGGTTCTGCTAGAAACGGTGGATCTGGTCAAACGCTACGGCGGGCGTACCGTGGTCGACGAGGTGAGTTATACGGTCACGAATGGAGAAATTGTGGGGCTCCTTGGACGGAATGGCGCGGGCAAAACAACGAGCTTCCGAATGACTGTCGGCATGATCGAGCCCGTTAGTGGTCGTGTGGTCTTTGACGGAAAGGACGTGACGACCTTGCCGATGTTCAAGCGTGCCCAGTTGGGCATGGGCTACTTGAGTCAAGAACCGAGCATCTTCCAGCGCCTCACGGTGGAACAGAACCTCCTCGCAATCCTCCAGACGATGAAAGGGCTTTCCCGCAGAGAGAGGAAGGTGCGCGCGACGGAGTTGCTTGCACAGTTTGGGTTGACCGTCGTTCGCAAGCAGGAGGCGCGCACCCTATCGGGCGGCGAGCGACGCAAGTTGGAGATCGCGCGGGCCCTGGTGACCGACCCCAAGCTCATCCTTCTTGACGAGCCCTTCAGCGGCGTGGATCCCATTGCCGTTCAAGACCTTCAACGCGAGATCCTCCATCTCAAGCATGACCGGGGCATTGCGATTCTTCTCACAGACCACAACGTTCGTGAGACGCTCTCGGTGACGGATCGAAGCTACATCATCGATGAGGGAAAGGTCTTGCGAGATGGCCGCCCGCGGGATTTGATCAACGATCCTCTCGTGCGAAGAACGTACCTGGGAAGTACATTCCGCGGCGACGAGTTCGACAGCACCGAAGCGCTCGCGTCTCGGAGCGGCGATTCGGCCGGTCGAACGACGAACGCCGGCGAGAGTTGACCGGCAGCGGCCGACCGAGAGACGCACCGCCCCAAGGCCCCGCCTACATCACCTGAGGAGGCTGGGTGCCGTCTCCCCCCTCGGGCGACGCGAATTGGTTGGAAAACAGCTCGTCCTCTTCGTCTTCGGCGTCCTCGGTGTCCATCGTCTCTTCTTCGTCATCGTCGACGGGCTTGTTGAGCCAGGCGACCACACTGTCCTCCATGGACGCGGAGTTGCCCACCGGTTCGCCGGGTACGACGAAGACCTGTCTGCAGGTCTTACATCGTGCCCGTTTGCCGGCGGCATACGCACGAAGACGGTACTCGGACTTGCAGTGCGGACATTTCCCAGTGATGTGCGTATCCATACCCTTCCCCGTTACCCTGATAGGGAACGACCCGCCGAACGCGTGCGCGCAGCACCGTTTGCGCGCGCACATCTCACATTGCACGACCAGCCTTTGCCCAGGGCGATGCGGTATGAAAAGAGAATGAAGGATATGATGCCGGCGTCCGTTCGCCCTCGCGAGCATCGAATTGTACGTCGTACTGTACCGCGCTCCTTTCGGCGCATCAAGAGTGTGGCCGATGGAATACTTCGATTGTTTCGGAGGGTTCCCCGCCTTGCCTTCGGGCCCGTCGGCCCTGCCCGCGGCACCGCGAGCACCGGATCCACGGGCTTCTCACGTCGTGTCGTCCGGATCCCGAAACGTGTATCCCACGCCGCGTACGGTTTGGACGTATCCCGCAGCCTGATCGAGCTTCTTGCGCAACGCCGCGATATGGACGTCCATCGCCCGGCTCGTAACGGCGGCATCATACCCGATGGCGGCGTCAATGAGCTGCTGCCGCGAGAGTACGCGGCCCCGGGCCGTCATCAGGGCCGAAAGGACTCGAAACTCTGTGGCCGTCAAATCCAGACGCTTGGAGTTCAGGAGGACCTCGTGGCGTCCGTGATCCAGCGTGAGGGGACCCGCCGTCAGCGTCTCGGAGGAGGAGGTCGTCGACTTCTTTCGCTTGAGCACCGCGCTGATCCGCGCCAAGAGCACCTTCAAGCTGAACGGCTTGCGAACGTAGTCATCCGCCCCCAGAGCAAAGCCCACGAGCTCGTCGTCGTCTTCCGCCTTGGCGGTGAGCATGATGATCGGAATGGACGTCGTCCGATTGTCTCGCTTGAGGCGGGTGGCCACATCGTCCCCGGATACCTTCGGCAGCATGCGATCCAGAACGATCAAGTCGGGGGGGTGACGGAGGGCTTCGGCCAAGGCCGCCTCGCCGTCTTCGGCGCGACGGGTCACATAGCCCTCGCGCTCGAGGTGGTAACACAATAGGTCAGCGAGGTCGGATTCGTCTTCTACGACGAGGATCGTGGAACGGCCGTCGGACACGTTCACTCCCTGGCTGCAGGGCTACGATGAAGGCTCCAACGCCCTTTGCAGACATGCATACCAATCCCCTCCGCCTGTTAGGCTGTGTTGAATGGTCCATTAAGAATGCGTAAGGGCAGCCGCGGGATGCGAGGAATGGATTTGCGGGTCGCGTGACGGCGGCCCGGCCCGCACTTGAGATCTCGCGGTCAGGGAGCCTCGAGCCCGAAACGCAGCGTACGCGTATCGCGTTCGCGCCCAGTCGGTGTGGTCAGCAGTCCGTAGAGCTCGGGGCGACGGCTGCGAATCCAGCGGCGCCCCGTGCAGTTCTCCAGCCGACCGGCCTCCAGGTCCGCCACGACGAGTTCGTCTCCGGCCTTGCACGTCTCCGCCAAAATCTCACCATAGGGATCGAGGATCATCGCGTTGCCGGTTCGAACCTCGTCGTCGTCCACGCCGACACCGTTGCTGAAGATCAGGAACAAACCGTTGTCGTGCGCGCGGGCCGGGAGCCAACGCATCAGCCAGCCCCGGCCCTTATGACCTCGGAATTCGGCCTCGATGGGCACGGGATTCGAAGCGCGATCGTGCCAGAGCTTCGGATCGATGCGTCCCATCGCACCCGGGCTCGGCGAATCGCATCCCCCGGTCTGGTGGGGGGCCAGGAGGATTTCCGCTCCCAGCAGGGCGGTCAGCCGCACGTTCTCGACGAGGTTGTTGTCGTAGCAGGTGAGCACACCCACACGAGCCCCCGGAGGGATGTCGAATACGGTATACGCGCTTCCGCTTGCCATGTGTTCGCTGATGAAGCAGTGCAGCTTACGATGCCATTGAATCTCGCCGTTGGGCATGGCCACGACGTACGCGTTGTAGAGCTTTCCGTCGTCTCCCTTTTCGATGAGGCCCGCACCGAGCGCCATTCCGTACGTACGCGCGAGGTCGCGGAGGCAACAGGCCGACGCTCCCCCGGGAAGCGGCTCTGCGAGGTCCTCGATTTCAGAGCGAGACAGCTTGCGGATGTGCCAGTATCCGGGGATGCACATCTCGGGAAAGGCAAGCAGTTCGACGCCGCGAACGGCCGCGAGTTCCACGAAGGATCGGAGCTTTGCGAGGTTGGCCTCCTTGTCGCCCGGGGCATGGTGGAACTGCACGGAGCCTGCACGGATGCTCTTCATGTCCTCGGCCTACTCCTGCGCGGGGACCGCGCTCCCTCCATCAGAACGTGCAGCCGGGCTTCAGGACCTCGGCGACGGCCAAGCCGACGAAGCCGGTCGTCCGCACAAGCTGCTTGACACCGTACGCCGTGCTGTTGGCCGGCTTCAGGAGGTAGCTGCAATACCGGTGCACCGATTGGGCAACGGCCTCCGTAGGGTCGACGTCTCGATACCACCAGGTCAGGAGCGTGAGCGATCGCGGGCTTCGCTGCTGATCCGCGCTGCGGAGCTTGCCCCAAGAGCCATCGGCGTTTTGACGTCGGAGCAGCCAGGCGACCGTCGGCTCGAGTCCCTTTCGAAGCAGGGCCTTCAGCTCGGGGTCGTCCAGATGGCGGTCGGCCGCGACGAAGCCTTCTACGCAGTAGCTCAAGGTATCCAGCGGCCACGAGTCCAGCGTCTTGCCGGCGAGGGTATAGATGATCTCGCCGTCCGGCTTGCGGAGCGTAAGCAGCCAACGCGCCGCCCCGCCGGCGACCTCCTTGTAAAGCGGTTTGGGCTCGATACCGTACAGGGTGCTGAAGAATGCCGTGCCCGTCGTGGCCGAGGCGATCGTGTAGGGTTCGGTGCTCAGCTTCCCACGGTAGTAGCCGCAGCCGAGGGCACCCTTCGCCTTGCCCTTCCGGATCACCCAACTCGAGGTGACCTCGCGGCCCTTGCCTTGCGGGTCCTCCGCACAGCCCTCCGTGACGAAGCGGACGTACCGATGCATGGCATCGAGGTAGCGCTTCTTGCGGGCCCCGGTATCCGCATACCGGTGGCCGATCGCCAAGGCCGTGGCGGCCGTCCCGGCGTCGCCGAAGTAGATGTTGCCCGTCGGGCTGCAGTCGCCCCAAAACCCGGCCTCGTTGCCGCGTGAGCTCTTCGTGCGCTGCTGCTTGTCGCAGAAGGTGTCGCACCAGCGAAGTGCCTCCTTCCGGTGTGCCTCGTTGCCCGAGATGGCATGGGATGCCATCAGGACCCGCGCGAAGTTCCCGTTGATGAAGATGCTGGTCCGGGTGTCCTTGGTGTTCTTGAGGGTCCCGCCGCCGACGTCGAGCGTCATGATCCAGTCGCAGATGTCCTGGAAGTACGTCAGCAGTCCCCCGCGCATCTCCGCGTCGACGATGGGTTGCTTGCCGGATTGCTGTGCGGGGGCACCCCAGGCGTTTGCTGGAAAGCCGCGGGACAGGGCGACGGGCAGGCTCGCCCCCACCCCATATCGCAGGAAGGCGCGTCGGTTCATGCAGATTCTCCTCATATAGTGCAGTGACGGACTGCATGGTTCTTGATCCATCTGGATCTTCTTATCCCCACAGGGGGACCCTCGATGGATCTTGATCCACCCTACGTAGCGCGCATGTGTCGTCGGCTTCGTTGTGACGACACGCGTTGTCAAGTGCTCGGTCGTTCATCGTAGCCGCCTCAGCCCAACGGGCAAGTTCCGTTGCCGCTTCCTGGCCTTGGCTGTGCGTCGAGTCGCTCCGGCAGGGCAGGGAGGCCGCGCGCGGACTACACCGTTACGCCTCTACAGACAAGCATGAGACAAGGGAGCAAACGAGGTATCGGTCGACCCGTCAAGCTACTTTCAAGCAAGACCGAACAGTGCGTCAGAAAAACCTTGTATCTGGGCGGCCCATGGCTTTACCCGTGGGGCCGCGAATCCCCGGTCGAATTCGTGTCCCCCACCGCTGAAAGCGGTGGGCCACCCACGTTTCGCTGACTGTCCAAAGATTTTTGCGGGCAGCTTAGGGGCGTCGACGCCGCAACAGGGCAACGCCCGCCAGTCCCATCAGCGCCACCGTCGTCGGCTCGGGCAAAATCGCATCGATTTCCATGATGCGCGAGCCCTCGTCGGTGGATCGGGTCAACTCGATGCGGAAGTCGTCCCCGGTCACGGGGCCGCCCGCGAAGATGCGATCCACGACGGCGACCGAATGGTTGAAGTCGATCGTATCGACCAGCGTGCCGCCGACGAAGAAGCGCAGGAGCTCCGTTCCGCGGGCTTCGATGGGATCACCCGAGATGATGTCCGGCGCCACCTCGATGCGGAAGCCATGCAGTTCGACGGGCTTGGTCGTTTGCCACGTGAGCCAATCGATCGTCTCGGTCCCGCCGTCAAACGTGTTGTTCCCGTTGTCGGGCGTGCCGTTGTCGGCGAAGAGGAAGCTGTGAGACTCGACGCCCCCGTTCTGATTGCCGAAGGCGTCCTCGATCGTGTCGCCGGGGATCGACGAGCTGGCGGCGAAGTTCACCCCGTAGCCCGGTGCTTCGTCCTCCGGACCGTTGGTCGCCGCGTTGAAGAAGACGGTGTCCAGGTAATGATGCGCCTGCAGGCCCTCCGGAACGATGGCATCGATCTCGTCGATCCGTGGTCCGCCGGACGTCGTCCGGGTTAGGTTGACTGCGAACGAGTTGCCCACCTGCGGGACGGCGAAATAGCGGTCCACGCCGCCACCGTGAACGGCGTTGTCATCGAAGAAATCGTCCCCTTCACCGTTCACCTGGAACGTGAAGAGCTCGGTGCCGCGATTGTAGCCCTGACCCGGGCCCTCGCTGCCAAGGCCGACACGGTACCCGTCGAGCACGACGTTCTGCGTGGTCTGCCAGCTGATCCAATCCACCGTCTCGACGCTGGGCTCAAACACGCCGTTGCCGTTGTCGGGCGTGCCGGCGTCGGCGAAGAGGAATGTCGTCGGTTCCACCGGACCGTCGTTGTTGCCGAAGGCGTCTTGGATGACGTCGGTTCCAAACAGCGGAGGACTGGATGCGTAGTTGGTGCCCAGGCCCGCGGGATCGTCCCCACCCGTGTTGGTCGTAGCGTTGAAGAGTGTCGTATCGAGGATCGAACCGCCCATGGCGATTGGGTTCGATCCGAATAGGCATAGGCCCACGAAAAGAGCGGCCACACAGAGGTGCTTCACGTTTTCTCTCCCCGCAAGGCGCTTCACATCCGTCGTGGTCGTGAAGACGCCCGCATCCTCCCTTGCCTGGGCAGACAGGTGCCCGGCAGCTTCGTTTCCTGGAATCAGGATATGCAAAGACGGCCGCGGCTTCAAGGAAAAACCAGGCGGAATCTCGGTTACGGTTCTGCCTGCAGGCCGCCTGCTCCCGTTTACGGAATGGGCGGACAATAGCGAGGAATACGGAATGCGTTGGCGTCCATCGTCCTGGTCGCCGTCTTGGCCTTCGAAATGGGCCGAACGCACTTCCCCCGCGTCGGTTGCCGAGCGTCCGAGACGATGAAGCGAATCGGTGGGGTTCTATCGAATCGCTCGAGACATCCCACTAGAATCCACACGTTCGCTGCTGCGAGGCAGACGCGCATGAACGTCGAACCGACCCAACCAACCGCGACGGAGAAGCTCACCGCGTTCCTTCGCTATCCGCGAAGGCGGGCGCTGGCGGACGCCTATTTCGTCGTCCTCCATGGGGGGCTGAGCGGGGCGGTCCGCCAGGGAGCCCTCACGGAGCCGGACGTAGAGGCCCTTCGCGATGCCGACTTCGTACGTCGCATAGGTGGCCAGGACGAGCTGACCTTTGACGGCCAGATGGCCCTGTATGCCCTCGCCGCCTGGGCGGGCCAACAGGAGGCCCCGCGCGATTTCATCCGGGACCACCTTCCGGACCTCACCGGCCGGCGGCTTCTGGACGTGGGTTGCGGGGAGGCCGCCACGCTCGTTCACGCTCTGGAGCGAGGCGCCTCCTTCGCGGTCGGCATCGACAACCTGGCCGTCATGGTGCGTCTGGCCAGGGGGCTCATTGAAGCGGAGGACCCGTCCGCCGACGGCACGTGGTCCGTGATGCAAGCCGTGGCCGAATCCCTACCGTTTGCCGACGAACGCTTCGACGTGATCACGTGCCGATTGGCCTTTGGCTTCTTCGACCTTCGTCTTGCCGTCCCGGAATTGATGCGCGTGCTTGCCCCGCAGGGGCAACTCCTGGTGAGCGTCAACACGCCGACGTACTACGCGCGGCGCTTGCTCCGCTGGCCGCCGCGCAGTGTGGGTGAGGCGTTGGTCGCGACGGCGAACGCGATCCCCACGAGCTCGTCTTCCGACAGAACGGACGCCAGGTC
>CAZKCX010000009.1:0-6282 GCA_964550865.1 uncultured Planctomycetales bacterium | reverse complement strand
CTTTGGAGGTGGGGCGCACGAGTTCGTCTTTCGGGATCGCAAGAGCCGCACGGTCGGAATGACCCTTACCGCGCTGCGTCGATGGCTGGCCCCCTACGGTCTCGTCCCGGCGCGCGTCGCCTATGAGTCTCCCGCCAGCGACGACCTGAGAGGGATCGGCCGGCTTCGAGGCACCGCTTTGCACGCCATCTTCCAGAGGGCTTTGCCCCGTCGGTGAACCGCCGACGCGACTTTCGATGTTTGCCTTGCCACTGTGCGGACTTCGTCCTAGCATATCGATCGCGCTGCCGATCACTCGAACGGCAAGCATTCGTTGACTCCAGGAATCACGACCGGGCGGAGGTGTCCCTTGAAGACCCGAGCGATCGTCTTGATGCTCATGGCCGTGCTTGTTTGGGTGGGATGCCAGGCAGGGCAGCCGAAGGGGGCCGACCCCGCGAAGAGCGATAGCGGCATCGCGATGCCGTTGGAGGAGCTTGCCGCGGACCGGCCCGTCCCGAGACGAACCAACGCACGCCGTCGGACCACCACCGCGCCCAAACCGGCCGAGGCCGCCGCCGCCCCCGAATCTCCCGCGACCCGACCCGCCGCGCCCGACAAGGCCGAGGCCGAGCCGGAGGCGACCGCGCCGGAACGGAAAGCGGCGCCCCCGGAGGCCAAGGCGCCGACAACCGCCCCGACGCCCACGGTCGCGCCGAAGCCCGCCTCGGAGGAATCGGGGGCGATGGTGCTCGTTCCCTCGCAGGGACGGCCCGTCATGGTCACGCCGGGGGATACGTTCTACTTCGTGATTCGACTTCGCAAGGCGCTCGGCCAACGGATCTACATCTGGCTCGTGCATAGCCGTGTGCCGGAGCTCCGCTTCGGACTTCGGTCGGACGTGAAGTTGGGCATCGTGCACGGCCGCTACGGACAGATGATCCTCAAGGTCCCCGATACCGTTCCCCCGGGGCTGTACGATCTCGAGATCGAGGGGGAATCCCGGTCGTACTTCTCTCGGCACGGCATTCGCATCCTGGAAGGCCAACCGGACCGGTTCCGCTTTGTTCATCTCTCGGACATGAACATCGGCGACCCGTCCGCTCCCGAGTTCGACGAACGGCTCGTGGAGGAGATCAACCTGCTCGCCCCCGCCTTCGTCGTGTGCA
Source organism: uncultured Planctomycetales bacterium (assembly GCA_964550865.1). Taxonomy (GTDB): domain Bacteria; phylum Planctomycetota; class Phycisphaerae; order UBA1845; family JAFGLZ01; genus JAFGLZ01. Next base: position 5,134 of record CAZKCX010000009.1, on the reverse strand, counting down.
CGGGCGACTTCACGCAATGGGGCAGGGCGCTCGATCAGCCGGAGGATTGGACCCGGGTGTTGGAGTTTCTCGCGCGAATTCAGTCCCCGACGTACATCGTTTGCGGCGATCGCGATCACGAAGCCAGCTTCGAGCGGTACGTGGCCGACAACCCGATCGGGACATTCGACTACGGCAACTACCACGGCATTCTCATGCTCGACCACGCCGCCAGCCCGTTGAGTGTGGAGCAAGTCGCCTGGCTCAAGACGGAGCTGGCCAACAATCAGAACCTGCGCGGCTTCAACTTCATCGTGACCCACAGCAACAGCCTGGAGCTGCTCGACAAGCTCCGCCGTGACGTCCCGGATCTGCCCGCGTTCGTGAAGCGCCACAAGCTGCGGATGATCATCACCGGCGGGCACGAGGACTGGGATTTCGAGGAGTACGCCGACAAGCTGAAAGGCCTTCAGGGAAAGGACGGATTGGCCTACATCCGTACCCACGAGGCGAGCACCTGCATGCAAGGACGCGCGACGGGCGTGAGCCACTTCCGCGTCTGCGAGGTCGACGGTCGGAACGTCCGCTACGTCTATCCCGACGACGTCGCATCCCGGCGAGCCCAGCACTCCATCCCTGTGGGGAAGCTGCGTGTCTTTCACGCGCATCCCAACGACGGGACGCAAGGCCGCGTGGTCGCCACGGTCCAGAATGCCCTCAACCAGCGTTTCGACGATTGCCGCGTGTGGCTGCGGGTCGCCAAGGGGGGCGAGCCGCAACCGGCGGTAGCCGGTGGTGAGCTCGTCCGCGTCTTGGACGGCAAGACCTATTGGATGTGCGAGATCCGCGTGGATCTGCCCGACAAGGGAGGGGTGAAGGTGATGGCGGCGAACGACTCGACGCTCCTCCCGGATCCCGTCCCCGTGACGGTCAGGCTCGACGCCGGAGTGCCGACCACGACGACGACCCGCCCGGCGACCCGCGCCGAACGCATTCGCCTGACCTTCGAAGCGCGGCGCGGGGAGCACGGCAAGCACTACGTGACCTGTGACCGACCGCTGGCGCTGGACCTGAAGAACACGTCCGGGGCCGAACAGAAGGTATGGCCCGTCGTCCGCGTGGACGGCCTGGTTCTTCCGCTCGATATCGAGAGCGTACCCGGCCGCCGGCGTCCCCTGACGATCGAGCCCGGCAAGTCCCTCCGCGTGCCGCTGAAGCTGACCGTCGAGGGGGACATCTCTCCGGGGCCGCACGATCTCCAGATCTTCTTCCGATCCGATCCGCTCAAGCGGCTCACGATCGTCCCCGTGGGGCTCGACGTTCGCTCGTAGACCGCGTCTGTCTCCGATCTCCGGGCACGTCGCCGCGGATCGCCTCCTTCGCATGCGCGCATCGGGCTTCCTGCGTGTGATGCCGTTTCGGTACAGTTGACCTTGCGTCCCCTGCGCCTAGAATGACCGACTTCACGTGAGGTGGAGCCGATCGGGAGGTGATCCGCATGGGAGGCAAGAAGAGCAAAAAGACGAAGGAGCGTTCGTCCGACGGCCCGAACGAGCAGTGCTTGGACTGCCAAGCCCAGTGCTGCCGGTATTTTGCGCTGCCCATCGACGCGCCGGAGGACATGGGGGACTTCGATGACATCCGGTGGTACCTCTTGCATGAGGGCGTGTCCGTCTTCGTCGACGAGGGGGATTGGTACATCCAGATCAACAGCAGGTGTACGGCCCTGAGGGACGACCACCTCTGCGGCATCTACGAGGATCGCCCGAAGATCTGCCGGAAGTACAAGAGCAAGCACTGTGAGTTCGCCGAGCCCGAAGGCGAGCATGAGCTCCTGCTGGAGACCCCACAGCAGTGCATCGAGTACGCCGAGAAGACGCTGGGGAAGAAGTTCTTCAAGCGGGATCGCAGAAAGTCCGGAAAGGGCAAGAAGAAGCGCAAGTGAAGCGCCGCGCGGCGGGATCGGATATCCCCTCTCGTCCGGATCCGTCTCACCGGTAGGGTGTTCGCATCATGACCGAAAAAGCACAACGCGTTCGCGGGACCCGCGACTTCTATCCCGAAGACGCGGCCGTACGGGCGTGGATCATCGACGCATGGCGACGGGTGTCGCTGCGAAACGGCTTCGTGGAGTACGACGGTCCGCTCCTCGAGACGCTGGACCTGTATCGCGCCAAGAGCGGAGACGAGCTCGTCGGCCAGGTCTTTCAGATCGACAGCCGCTCCGGCGAGGAGCTCGCCATCCGCCCGGAGATGACGCCTACGCTCGCCCGCATGATCAACGCGCGGGTCCACTCCCTCCCGCGGCCCATCAAGTGGTTCAGCATCGGGGCCTTTTACCGCGGGGAGCGACCGCAACGAGGCCGGCTGCGGGAGTTTCTCCAGTGGAACATCGACATCGTCGGGGCAAACGAACCGGTCGCCGACGCGGAGTGCATCTTCGTGGCGGTGGACCTGCTCCGGGAGCTGGGGTTGGGCCCGCAAGACGTGGTGGTGGGGATCAACGATCGACGCCTGATGGCGGCGGTTTTCGACGCTTTGGGGATCCCCGCCGGCCGCCGGACGGATGCCTACACCTTGGTCGACAAGGCCGAGAAGCTCGACCGGGACGCCTGGGCCCAGGAGTGGGAGAAAGCGCTGGGGGACATCGTCCCGTGCGAGGAGGTCCTTCCGCTGCTGGACATCGACTCGCTGGAGGCCTTGCGTGCGGCGGAGGTTCCGGTGCTGCGGACCGAGGCGGTGCGCCAGCGGCGGGGAGAGGTCGACGAACTCTTTCGCTTATTACAAAATTTTGGAATAACAGAAATATGTGAATATAGAATGAGCGTCGTCCGCGGGCTGGCCTACTATACCGGATGCGTCTTCGAGGTCTTCGATCGCGCGGGCGCCCTCCGCGCCCTGTGCGGCGGGGGACGCTACGATCAGCTCCTGGCGCTCCTCGGCGGGCCGGAGCTCTCCGGCGTCGGCTTCGGCATGGGCGACGTCGTGCTCCGAGAGCTGCTGGAGCAGAAGGGCAAGCTCCCCGAGGATGCCCGGCGTCTGGAGTACTTCGTGGTGGTCGCCGACGAGACGGCCTGGCCGGCCGCGCTGCGTCTGGTGGCCGACCTCCGCGGCAGGGGGGTCTCGGTCGAGTTTCCCTATCGTCGACAGGCGGTGGGCAAGCAGTTCAAGGCCGCCGCGGGCAGGGGGGCTCGGAGGGCGATCGTCGTCGGCGCCGAGACCCGAGAGGCCGGGCGCGTGACGGTGAAGGATCTGGATACGGGCGAGCAGGCGGAGCGAGACCTCGACGCCGTGCTCGCCGATGCCCAAGCGAGCGGAGGCTGAACGGGCCGACCCGGTCCGCCGGTAGGGGGCCGACAAGGAGTTTCGATTTGGCGCCCGCCCGGATACAATCTCCATAGAGGAGCGCAGACCGGAACGCCGATGACGAAGCGCTACGTCCATTACGAGGCGGCCTTTGAGGACTACGTTCGATCGGAAGGCGTTCCCTTCATCCCCGTGAATGAGGCCAGACGCGCGGCATTCGACGGATCTCCGATCAAGTCCTTCGACTTCTTGGTGCACGCTCGGGACGGCACGAGGTGGCTGGTCGACGTCAAAGGCCGGCGCTTCCCGCACATGGGCCGCCGCGGTGTTCGGTATTGGGAGAACTGGGTAACCGTTGAGGATCTGGAGCACCTGGAGCGGTGGTGCTGTACCTTCGGCGAGGGCTTTCGCGCGGCCTTCGTCTTCGCCTACTGGCTCTCAGGACCCGCCCACCGATGGCCCGAAGCCCCCATCCACGTGCACCGAGGCCGACGGTACGCCTTCCTGGCCATTCCGCTGGAGGAGTACAGAGCACGGTGCTATCCGCGATCGCCGCGATGGGAGACCTTCAGCGTCCCGCGGCGGGCGTTTCGGGAGCGGACCTATCCCGTGGATTCTTGGTGGCATGAGGCGACCGCTGCCGCTTTACGGACATCCGCATCCGTCTATAATGATCCCATCAGGGAAAGGCAGACCGCATACGGAGAGGGTGTATGGGTATGACGTTTCGCAACGAGAACCGCAGCGGCGTCCCGCGGACGCTGCTCATCGCACTTTGTCTGCTGGCGATGGCGCCGGCCTGGGCGGCCGAGGGCTTCGACGACGAGAACGCTGAGGAAGAGCCCGACGTGCGGGAACGCGTCGTGGGCAAGAGCTACCTCCTCGAACAGAAGCTCGAAACCGATCGGTCGTTGGACACCTGGTTGTACGTTTGCAGCGCCGTGATTGTGCTGTGCATCGGCTGGATCTGCTTCAAGCCGACGCGGATCTATGTGCCCAACAAGGAGAAAAGACGCAAGAAGAAGGATAAATCCGCCAAGAAGAACGGGAAGTAGGAGCCCGGCGGCCACGAGCCGGGGACGCCTCGCCCGTCCCGAAATCCCACAGGCCGTGTCGCCTTGACCCGGCAAGGAGGTTCTCGACGATGAACAAACGAGCGATAATTGTCGCCCTGGTTGGGCTGAACCTGCTGTTGGCAGGGGGGCTCATTCTGACGGCCTACGACCTGCCCAAGGCTCATGCCCAGGCGATCGGCCGGTCCGCCAACTACATTATGGTGTCCGGTGAGATCCAACAGGGCAACGACGCCGTGTACGTCATGGATCTCGACAAGCAGCTGATGACGGTCGTCTTCGTGGACAAGAGTCCGCAGCCGCCCCCCCGCATCGCCGGCGTCCGTCCGGGACCGGACTTCATTACGGATCTCCGCCAACCCGCGGCGCAGCCGCCGCCCGACCAGCGTCGTCCGCGTCGTCGTCGCTAGCCGCTCAGGAGGATCGGAACATGAACCACCAGAACTTCGCGATTGGCATACTCAGCGTAACCGCGACAATCCTCCTGGTCGGCCTCATCCTGCTGGGGAGCATGTCGCAACAGGAAGCGTCCGCGCTCCACGTGGACCGTGGCGGCGATTACGTCTTGCTGACCAGCCAGTGGCAGAGCGATCGTGAGGTCCTCTGGGTCCTCGATGCGCGAAGCCAGGTGCTGGGTCTGTACTACATGCAGGGCGGTGCCCTTCGGTTGATCGAGGCCATCCCGCTCCCACGCTAGTGTTGTGTTGCAACGCATTCGATGGGCGTTCACCCGATGGGTGGCCCACCTCTTCAGAGGTGGGGAACACGAATTTGCA
>CAZKCX010000008.1:0-27133 GCA_964550865.1 uncultured Planctomycetales bacterium | reverse complement strand
AAGTCCCTGACCGAAAAGAAGATGCAAAATGGGACTGTCGAAGATGGGTTTGACGAGCCAAGTCGCGCAGGACAGCACGCAGGTCCTCGACGTGGTTCGACACGTAGCTGAGGTACCTTGGACCGAGCGCCTGACGGAGGTCTGCCTCACCTTCGGCATTCGACCACAAGCCGGTGCCGTTCCGGTGGCCACGGGCATCCCGATCGGTGCTCGGCCCGGTCAGGTGACGGCCGTCGTCGGGCCGTCCGGCGCAGGCAAGTCACGTTTGCTGGAGACAGTGGCGACGCGCTGTCCGAACCCTCGCCGGGTGAGCAAGACACGCTTCCCCCGCACTCGAGCCGTGGTGGACGCGGTGGCCTGTCGGCAACCGCTCGAGGTTGCGCTCTCGGTCTTGACGCGTTGTGGACTCGGCGAACCGCGGCTCTGGATCCGCCGATACGCCGAGCTCTCCGAGGGCGAACGGTTTCGCGCTCGGCTTGCACGGGCGATGAGTCTCCAGCTTCGCGGGCAACGGCGGGTGGGGCCTTTGCTGTGCGACGAGTTCGGCTCGATCCTTCACCGTCGGGCCGCGCGCGCCATCGCCTACAACGTCGGCAAGCTCGCGCGACGCGAAGGGCTCGCGGTCGTCCTCGCGACGAGTCACGAAGACATCCTTCCCGACCTTCAGCCGGACACCGTCGTGCACCTTGATCGCGACGGCGGCCACAGCGTTTCGCACTCGGACGTGCACGACCGTCCGTTCAGCCTTGGGCGACGACTTCGCATCGAACCGGGCAAGAAGTCCGATTACGACCGATTCGCACCGATGCACTATCGCCGTCGAGACGCGCTGGGGTTTGTCGATCGCGTCTTCGTGCTGCGGGACGGGGTCGGCGGCGAGCCGCTCGGCATCGCGATCTACGCGCACGCTCCGCTGGAGCTGGCCCTGCGAAACCGTGCCACGGGGGGGCGGTTTCGCGGGAACCCCCGGCGGCTCAATCGCGAGCTTAGAATCCTCCGTCGTCTCGTGCTCCATCCGGACATCCGTGGATGCGGCGTGGGGCACTGGTTCGTCCGCGAGACGTTGCCGAGGGTCGGCGTGGCCTATGTGGAGTGCCTGGCCGCGATGGGCCGGTTCAATCCCGTCTTCGAAAGAGGAGGCATGCGACGCATCGGTCTTTGCCCGCGTCCCCGAGGGCAGCAACGGTTGCTGAACTGGCTTCGCCGGCAGGGCGTCGACCCGCTCGGAAACGACTTCGAACGGACGGTGGGCGAGCGTCCGGAAATCCGCGGCGTCGTCGCGGACGTGGTCCGGCAGTGGTATCGCGCCACGACGGCCGCAACGCGGGATCGCGTGGCGGGTCAATCGCCGAGCGTCCTCGCGCAGACCTTTCGTCAATTGGTGGGTTCTCGTCCGGTGTATTACCTCTGGCATCGCGAAGGAGAGGGCTTTGGCACGGTCGCCTCGGAAGAATCGACCGTGACGCCCGTTGCGCCGTCATCGAGTCGGCAGGAGTCCGAGTCATGAATCGTCTTTGGGAAATCGCCTGCCTCCTCGGTAGGCCGCTGCAGTCGCGCAAGGTCCGAGTCGCCGTCGTCACCGTGGTGGTTGCGTACGCCGCCGAGGCGGGATTCCACGTCAGCGAGGAAGTGCTGACGACCATCTTGTCGTGTGGCGTGGCGTTGATCTTGGGAATCGCCCACGAGGACCGCGGCCGCCGAGAATCCTCCACCGTTTCGCGCGACGACACCGCCACGACCCACCCCTAAGCCGGGCTCCTGCCGACCGGTGCGCCTTCGCCTGGCGTTACGCCATGCGGGCACCGCTGAAGCGCGGACGATCCTAGGGCCCAGACGTTTTGGCGCGCGCACGATGGTCTTATGTTGTCTTTCGCGGTAGCATGGGTGTCCGCAATCCGGTTCCGACCGTGGGCTGCGGAGTCCGCGGTCGTGATCTGACGACAGAGATTGCGTGGACTGCCCGCCGTATCGAACCCGCCGCACCCAAGGAGAAATCCCATGACACGCCGATTGCCGTCTTGCCTTGCCGTCGCCTTGCTGCCCTGTCTGCTCCTGTCGTCCGCCCCCGTCGTCGCGGCCGAGAAGGTCGAGCTCAAGCTCAAGTTCCGCGAGGGCGATGTCCGTCGGATGGTTATCGACATGGACATAGACATCGAGACGAAGATGAAGATGGAGGACGCCGAGGCGCAGGAGCAGATGCCCGGCACCATGAAGGGGACGATGAAGCAACGGTTCGAGGCGATTACTCGCGTCGCGGAGGTGGCGGAGGACGGAAGCGTCACGCTCGAGTTCGTGTACGACCGGGTGAAATACGCCATGGACATGGGGCCGGTGCAGCTCGAGTTCGATTCCGCGAAGGACCAGAAGGACGAGGATTCGAACCCTATGTTCGCCGCGATGGCCAATGCCTTCAAGCCGCTCGTCGGATTGAAGCTGACCATCAAGCTCGGCCCGAAGCACCAGGTCAAGAGCGTGGAGGGATTCGATGCGTTCTGGGAGGCGCTGGCCAAGGACCCCATGAGCCGGAGTATGACGCAGCAAATGCGAAAGAGCTTCGGCAACGAACAACTGAGCGGCATGATGGATCAGTGGTTCACCAAGTGGCTGCCGGCCAAGCCCGTGGCCGTGGGAGATACGTGGACCATCGCCGACAGCATGGAGATCCCGATGCTCGGAGCCATCCGGCTCCATTCCAAGAGCAAGCTCGTCGGCGTCGAGGAGCACCTCGGCCAGCGCTGCGCCAAAATTGAGGTGCAGGCCGACATGAAGACCTCGAAGGAGAAGCCGACCACCCTTCCCCAAGGCATGGGTCGGATGAACATGAAGATCCACGACAGCAGCATGAAGGGCACGACGTGGTTCGCCATCGACGCCGGCGAGATGCTGGAATCGACCGTCCATCAGGACATGCGAATGGCCATGACCATGAGCGGCGGACCGAAGGCCACCACCGCGCCCGCGGGCGGCGGGATGCGGATGGAGCAGCACATGAAGATGAAGATGCGCATGACCAGCAAACCGGAGACCAAGGCCAAGGCGAAGTGACGGAGAGGCTTCAGACTTCAGGCCACAGACTCCAGGGACAAGCGATGTCGAACGCGTGGCATGGGCATTCCGGCTTCTACTTCTTCTTCGCTCGGAGGCCGGGAAGCTTGCCCTGCTCAACGGCCTTCCAGTATTCGTCCTTGACCTTCTCGTAGATCCCGTGCACGCCGCCGGGGTCGTCCGGATCGTATTCGATCCACACCTCGGGCTTCGGGCGCTCCGTGGATTCCGTTAGGAGCCGGGCGTACTTGCGGAGCACCTTCGCCACCGGCCGATCGGTGCCGTCCGGGTTGACGATGCCGAAGTCGCTGTTCTCGCCGACGCGGAAGCCGCCCGGATACCACCAGCAGACCGCCCCGTTCGCACCGCTCCTCTCGACCATGCGAAGGAAGTCGTCGAAGAACCGGGCCTGAAACGCCAGGCCGCGTTCGCTGGTCTCCATGCGGTCCATGTTCCAGGTGCTCACACCGTACTCGGCCCATAGCACGGGCAGCTTGGGGTTGACGGCGCGGGCATAGGCCACGGTGAACATGCCCGGCTTGACACGCTGCCAGTCGCCGATGCGCCCATAGCCTTCGGGCTCGAAGATGTCGACGGCGTCCTTGAGGCTGCGGAAGTCGAAGGGCATGTTGTGCGACGGGTCGAACGTCGGATCGCCGGCCACCGTCATGCGGAAGCTGACGAGGTGGTTCTTGTCGACCGTGCGGACGAGTTCGCGGGCCCGGCTGTAGTACTCGTGGGCCAACTCGTCGATGAAGCGTCGATAGTCGACGACCATCTTGCCCCAAGGCCCGTCGCCGCCGCAGTGCTTATCGAGCGGGTTGCTGAGGAACCCTTCCTTCGTCCGAGGTGCCTTGAAGCCCCAGGCCCGTTCGGCATTCTGGATCGTGCCGTACTTCCGCTGGACCCACTCGCCCCACCGCAGGTCCCAGCGCTTACGCTGGTCGTGCCGGCCCACGAAGGGCTCCCACGCCAAGTCGTAGGCCATGACCGTGTCGTTCTCGGCCAGGCGGTTCTCGACGATCATCTGCCTCACCTCGTCCCAGCGGAAATCCATGGGCGTGCCCGGCCGCAGCGAGAGGTTGACCTTCAGGCCGTGCTTCTCGCACCGGCGGAGGAGATCGAGCAGGTTTCGATCCGGATGCGACTCGTGATACAGGAAGTGGCTCACCATATTCATGCCGAGGGCCTTGATGCGCGCCAGCTCGCGGTCGACGATCTCCGGATCGTACGCACGCGCGCCGAGGTACTGCTCGAAGTACTTCCCGTCCTCGGTCCCGATGCCGCTCGACGGCATGTGGTTCACGCCGAAGGGCACCCATTTCCGTCCGGCGAGGTAGAAGTCGCCGTCGCGCGCGGTCACAAATTGCGGATCGGCCTTCGGCTGCCAGACGCCGAGCGGATGCCCGAGGCGATCGATCAAGCGCCCGCGATGCCGGAGCTCCACGACGACGTTGTATCCCTTTGGGTTCAGCCGGTCGGGTCCCCACGTGCACTCGAAGACGGCCGGGGTGCCGCCGGCCCGCACCGTGCCCGCGAAGGCCTGGCCGAAGACCTCCGCGCTGCCGGCCATCACGCGGATCCGGACCTCGACGTCCGCCTCGCCGCGCCGCCCGGCATGGACGACCCGCGCGCCGAGCTTGATCGACTCGCGTTGGAAGTAGGTATAGAACTCGCTTCCGCCCTCGAGCAGGAACAGGCCGTCGATCATCCGCTTGGCGACGTCCGTTAGGGCTCGGATCGTTTGCGGGGCGCGGAGAAAGGCCAGGTCGTCCGTGCCCACCGCGGCAATCGTGTGGGCCTTCCCCTTGTCGGGTGCCTCGACGCGGACGGCCAAGGCCGGCCCGCGGAAGTCGCCGGAATCGCTGACGGCCTCACAGACGGTGATCATCCGCCAGGCGCGCCCTTTGTGGAAGCCCGTGCCCTGCGGTCGCTGATGAGGACATCGCAGGGCGGTCGGCAGCGGCAGCGACGGCGGATCGATGAGCCCCTGCATCCGGTTCGCGCGGATCCGTCCGACGTCGCGCGTGTCGTAGTACTTGTAGCCGGGCCAGAGCAGGTCCGTCGGTGGGAACTCCGGCGGACCGGACTGGATATCCTGACCGAGCGGACTGGGGGCCATCCCCACCTGGTCGATCCGGAACTCGTGTGCGCCGCTCAGATGGCCCGTGTGTGTGAACGCCAGGCCGAACCCGACCCGCCTGGCGTTGGCCGGGTTGAACGCATCGCCGCTGCCGCCGCGTCCCTTCGAGCTGCTGTCCCGCCAGTAGGCGAACCGCTCGGCCGGCAAGACGTAGTGCTGCCACTTGTCCGTCAGCGGGACGGTCGCGATCCATCGACTGCCGTCGCGTTCGTCCCACTCGACGGCGAGGCGCGTGGTCTTCGGCCCGCCCTTGGCCCAGAAGCACGTGAGGGCCTGATCGCCCTTGATCGCGCCCTGGGGGAGCTCGGTGCCATAGATCGTCTCCCAGCCGGTCAGGTTGTCGATCTTGACGTGCATCCCGCGCTTCGTGCCCGCCGCACCGCCGTCGACGTTCCTGTACGTTGTGGGATCAGACGGGCGATCGCTCGCCCGCGTCCACTCGCTCAGGTCGCCGCTCTCGAAGTCGAAGAGCATCGTCGCGGGTCGCGCCTTGCCGAGCTCGGCCGCGATGTCCTGCTTGGACATCCACCGGTCTCGGATGCGCTGGAGCGGATCGGCGAAGAGGGGGGCGCCGAGCGCCAGCAGATTTCCGCCGTCTCGGAGGTAGCCGCGGATCGTCTCGGCCGCTTCGCGCGGCAGGCTCCCGGCGCCCGTCAGCACGAATAGATCGAACCGCTCGGGCGTGACCACAAAAAGATTGAGCAACGCCCGTGCGTCGACCCGAGCGACTCGATACCCTTCTTGCCGGAGGGCGTCGTCGAGCTGATCGATCAGGCCGCGGTCCTGACCGGCCCAGTTTCCGGCGAGCAGGGCGACGTTTCCGGATTTCTTCGCGTCGACATCGAGCTTGGCCAGGAGCTTCTCCGACTCGGCCTTGAGACGCTTGCGCCGTGCGAGCGATTCCTTCGTCATCACGGGCATTCGGTCGGAGGAGACGATGGGCACGCGCGGCTGGCGCCAATCCGTGCCGAGCCACGCGAAGACCTGCAGGTGGCGTGCCTCGCGGTGGGGGGGGACGTCGAATGTGAAGCGGTGGCGGCTCTTGCCGCGAACCATGCTGCGGTGGGCCTGAATGACCTCCGCGCCCCCGGCCTTCAGCTCACAGTTGAGTCGGACCAGCCCGCTGCGGGGGGGAAGGGCGGCGTACACCACGACCTCGAACGTGCCGCCTTCGACGAGGGGTTCGCTGATCGAGTCGATGCGACAAATCGTCTGGGAGGATCGGGCTCGACTCCGTTGCCTTTGCCCGGGCGAGCTGCCGGCGGCCCGAACGACGGACGACGACGTGAGGAGGAAGGCGATGGCGGGGAGCAGGATACCGACGGTTCGCGTGCGGTGGAACTCGGGAACGACTTTGCGCATGGTGCGTGACTCCAAGTGTCGAGCGGTCCGTCCCACGTCGCATGCAGATTCCAGCAGAGCTCCGGCGGAGGACCGACTCGAGGGTGTCGGACCAATCTAGGTCCGCGCGTCGACGTGTCAAGTCGCCGGGAGAGGAGCGGGAGCGCGGCACAGCGCGGATCGGGGTCCGGGGCAACCGCAAAAGGTCCGAGATCGTCCGGCCCACGGCAGCGAACCCGCGCCGGTGCGGCTCGCGGCCTTGCGTTGCAGCGGCGAGATTTCTAAGGTTGCCAAGCCCCGCATCGGGAACGATGTTGGTGGGGTCCCGGTGTCGTGTCGGGGAACGTCGTGGTCGAGGCCGTGGAGTTGTTTCGTGACGAGATTGTTGATCGTGGGCGTGGGTGGATTCGTGGGTGCGGTGGCGCGGTATGGCATCTCCGGGTGGGTGCATCGGATCTCGGGGACGGCCTTCCCCTATGGGACACTGACGGTCAACGCCGTGGGGTGCCTGCTCATCGGCGTGCTCATGCACCTCGTCGAGGACCGGGGCATGGTTTCGCCGAACGCACGCATGCTCGTCGGCGTCGGCTTCCTCGGGGCGCTGACGACGTTCTCGACGTTCGGCTACGAAACGCTCGCCCTCGTGCAGGAACGGGCGTTCCGTTTCGCCGTTTTGAACGTCGCCGCCAACATGGTCATCGGGCTTACGGCCGTATGGATTGGCCGAACGCTGCCGCGGGCCCTGGGGGTCTGAGGAGGGCGCAGGTGCGCATCGAGGGCGAGGGACAACTGCTGCGAATCTTCGTGGGCGAGAGTGATCGGTGGGAAAGCGTCCCCCTTTACGAGGCCATCGTCCGCCGGGCTCGGGAGCACGGGCTCGCCGGCGTCACGGTTCTGCGGGGCATCGAGGGCTTCGGCGCCCGTTCGCGCGTGCACACGACGAAGATCCTTCGGCTCTCCGAGGATCTTCCGATCGTCATCGAGATCGTCGACAAGGCCGAGCGGATCGAGGAGATCCTCCCCGTGCTTGACGAGATGGTCACCGAGGGGCTCATCACGCAAGAGCGCGTGCACATCATCGCGTACCGACACAACGGAGACGATACAGGGTAGCCGCATGTCTCATCGAGGTGGTTGGTCGCCTATCGGATGTGGGGCGTCGGCGTCGTGTCAGCCGAAGGGCCCCGCGCGGAGGCGCGATTGCATAGCTCCGTCAGCTGCTCGACCTGCATACGAACCTCGTCCAGGTCCGCCTGCGCCTTGATGCTCGATTCGAGTCGCGCCGCCGCCTGCGAGATCACCGTGAACCCGTAGCCCCCTCCGGACCCTTTGAGCTGGTGAGCCATCGCACGGAGCGAAGCGAGGTCCGCTTGCGCCAAGGCCTGTTTGAGTTTGGCAACCCGGTGCGGTAGCTCGTCGATGAAGGCGTCGAGGATCTCCGCGATATCCGGGTCGTCCGCCATGTCGCTGACGATCGGTTCGGCGCTCGAATCGTCGGGTGACGAACCGAGGGCGTCGTGCTTCGGGGCGAACTGCGCGACGAGACGGATCAGGGCCTTTCGATCCACGGGCTTGGTAACGTAGGCGTCGCAACCGGCGCTCAGGCATCGGTCGCGATCGCGCGACATCGCATGGGCCGTCAGGGCGATGATCGGGCCGGTGTACGCCTGCTCTCGCAATGCCGTGGTTGCCTCATACCCATCCACATTGGGCATCTGCATGTCCATGAGGATTACGTGAAAGGGACGGCCCTCGTCGCGGGCGGCAAGGGCCTTGGCCACCGCGATCCCCCCGTCTTCGGCCTGCGCGACCACGGCCCCCGCCCGTTCGAGCATGTGCGTGATGAGTCGTCGATTGTCCGGTCCGTCCTCCGCGAGCAGCACCCGACAGTCTTGCGCCGAGGCCTCGCGTGGGACCGCCGGCTCTCGACCGTTTTCATCGCGCTGGACAACCAGCGCCTCGTCACCGCTCAGCATGGGCACGTCTTCCAGCGGCCCAGTGGCGACGGTGGCGATGAAGGTACTGCCCTTGCCGAGCTCACTCTTGACCGAGATCGTGCCGCCGAGGATCGCCGCCAGCTTCTTGCTGATCGTCAAGCCCAGGCCGGTCCCCCCGTGGCGACGCGTCAAGGAGTCATCCGCCTGCTGGAACGGCGTGAAGAGCCGGGCGAGGTCTCCTTCTGAGATCCCGATTCCCGTGTCGATCACGTCGAATCGCATGCGTGGCTCGACGTTCGACGAGCCGTCCTCTCTTCCATCGAGTAGCCGGGCCTCCAAACGCACCTCGCCGTGATCCGTGAACTTGATCGCATTGCCGACCAGGTTGAGGAGGATCTGCCGCAGCCGGACAGGATCGGTGCGGATGGTCTGGGGGATCGATCCGATGAGGTTGACCTCGAAGGACAGGCCCTTCTCGGCGGTACGCCCCCGCATGAGAGACTGAATCTCCGCCAGCAACTCCGCGGGGGAGCAGTCCACGGGGCGTACGTCGAACTTGCCGGCCTCGACCTTGGACAGGTCGAGGATGTCGTTGATCACGCGGAGGAGGTGGTGGCCGTTCTCCCGAATGGTTCGGATGGCATCGTGGCGTTCGTTGTCGGTCAGGTCCTCCTCGAGGAGCAGCTCGGCGAAGCCGAGGATCGCGCTCATCGGCGTTCGGATCTCGTGACTCATATTCGCCACGAAGGCGCTCTTGGCCTTGTTGGCGGTTTCGGCCTTCTGCTTGGCCTCGGCCAGCGCCTGATTGGCCGCTCGCAGCTCCATGTGTTGGGCGCGGAGCTGCTGGCGCTGCGCCTCCAGCTGGATGTTCTTGCCGCGGAGCAGGATGGCTTGCTCGCGCCGTCGCTCTCCCGATCGTTTGCGGTCGAGGTAGGCCCCGAGCATCTCCGCGGCCGTGCGGAGCATGCGGATCTCTTCCTCTTCCCACGTCCGTTGGGCCCGGGTCTCCTCGAAACCAAGAAAGCCGTACCATTCCCGTCCGACCCAAATCGGCAGGACGACGAGGGACCGGATGCCCTGGCGAGCCAGGGCCTGTCTTTCCTCCGGGGGGAAGCCATCTACCGCGCCGAAGAGGGGCTGTCCCGCCGCAAGAATGCGCCGCCATCGGTCGTAGCCGTTGCGGTAGGGAAGGCGCTTCAGCGCGGGGTTGTCGAGTTGCGGGGTCATGCCCTCGGCACAGCACTCCTCCGTTTGACGCATGCAGAGGCCATCCGACTCGTCCATGAAGTTCTCGAAGACGTAGACACGACCGACATCGCTGGCGTGAAGCAGATGACTCAATGCCTGCTCTATGCCGTCCTCGGTTTCCTCCAAGAGAACACGGGAACAGGCGGCGAGACCCTCTTCGTATCGCAGCCGTTTGGCCAGTACGGCTCGGGACCGACACGCTTCCGTCACATCACGCAGGTTGACCACGATGCCGCCGACGGCCGGATCGTCCAGGAGATTGGTCGCGATGAGGTTCACGTCTTGCCACTCGCCCCTCTTGCTGAGAAACGGGACGTGTAGCTCGAAGGACGTCTGCGACCCTTCCACCAGAGATCGAAACGCGTCGGCGAGCGCCGCGCGGTGGTTCGTATGCACGAAGTCCTGAATTCGCAGGTTGAGAACCTCCTCGGCCTTGTAGCCGAAGACGCCCTCGATGCTGCCGCTGATGTATTCGGCTCGGCCGTCCGGTCGGGTGATGCAGATCACGTCCGAGGATTTCTCCGTAAGCGACCGAAACCGCGCTTCGCTGTGCCGTAGCTCCTCTTCCTTGCATCGGGCCAGGCGGATCGCCCAGTTCGACAGGGAATCAAACCACCACACCAAGGACAGAATCACCGCCGCCAGCGACGTGATCGCCAGGAACGACAGGAGGCGCTCGCCCCCGGGCGCCAGTACCTGTTCGAATGGGTGACCCCATTGGTCGAGCAAATAGAAGGCGGTCGCATTGAGGACGACCACGCCGCTCCAAATGGCCCCGCAGAGGCGACCGGCCATGCACGCCACGACCAACGGCACGGCCACCGTCCAGATCAGTGCGGGCGCGCTGAAGCCCCCGGTGTGATAGGCCAGGAAGTCGAGGACCCAGAGAAGGTCGACCCCGGCCAGGTTTCCGGCGAGAACGTGCGAGCCGGTACGCCGAAGGAGGAGTGGGATCAAGAGGGCCATTCCCGTCGCGACCGCAATGGCCGACAACCCCTCAGGAAAGCCAAGGAAGTAGTACACCGCTCCGTAGACGACGGCCCAACCCGACATCGCCAGCCAGAATGTGATGGAGATCCGCGTTCGGCGGAGCGATTCGGGATCCGTCCGCCCGGGTGCACTCCAGGAGGTCGGTCGCTCGCAGGTCCCGACAGGGCCAGGCGTCACATCGGGTTTGTGCTCTGCCTGTTGAGGCATCCGTGGACTCGCTCGTTACTTCGCAGGCCACGCGCCGGCATGGAATCGCCGGTGGAGTCGACCACCGCAAAGGGAGCCGGGGAAGGCGTTTCACTCACTACTGGGCAATCTCTCTTGGTTCATCGACACCCCTTGCCGTGCGGTTTACGCTTTGGTGGGGGCGGGGGGAGCCCGGACGACGGCGTATGAGGGTGTCTTCTGTCGGACGTGGTACATTCCCTCGGACGGGGTCGATAATACCGACGCGAATTCGCTACGCCTGGCCTGCTTCGAACCGCGCGGCGCGTCCCCCGGATCGGGAATCTTCCCGGCGTGCGATACCCCCCGGCCGGTTAGCCGATAACGGGTATGCTCCCGTTCTCGTGGGCTCAGCAAGGGTGCGCGACGAGTCTTTCCGCCAATCGGGCACAAAACAGAAAGGTTGGAACGCGATCAGCCGATATGGATCGAGGATGCCCTCCGTTATCGGACGGCATTCCGTCTGGCGCAGGCCTTTGAGCTCGTGTTTCGCCCGCACGACATGCCCATTACAAGCGGAAGGTCCCATGAGTGCTTTCGACCCGGATCAAGCTTGGATCGCAAACCCCGAGCTGCGAGAGCTGCTGAGCAAGAACCAGGCGGAGGAAGCGATTTCGCACGGCGAACGCCTGATCGCCTCGGGACTATCGGACGTAGGATTGCTCGAGGCCATCCACGGCCGTCTGGACACGGGCGTCGGGAAGATCCGCACGGCGATGGCCCTGAACCCAGACCACCGTCCGGCGTTTCACAACCTCCTGGTGGCGTTGCTCCATCACCATCAGCTGCGGGGTCAGAACCTGACCGAAGCCCAGAAGTACCTCTTGGAGCACTTCACCGAGCACCCCTGGATGCGGCAGTACGGCTGGCTCCTGAACATGCCCACGTTCATCAACTTCGAGTTCGTCCGCGGCCGGTGCAATCTCCGATGTCGCATGTGCATCAGCAGCCATGCCAAGGAAGGCCCGAGGGAGCTCGAGGCGCTCTCGGCGGACAGCTTTGCCAAGGCCCTCTCCGCCGCCCCGACGATCGGCGGGCTGACGCTCAGCTCCGGGGACAGTGATCCGCTGCTGCACCCGGAGTTCGAATCCATCTTGGAGACGGCCACCAAACACCAGGTGGGCATGGATCTGTATACCAACGGGCATGCGTTGACGGCGCGGCTGGCGCGGAGGTTTGTCGAGTCGCGATGCGTCGGGATGATGAACTTCTCCCTCGATGCCGCCACGCCGGAGACCTATCGTCGCATCCGCGGGGCGAGTCTCGATCGCGTGCGCAGCAAGATCGAGATGCTACGGTCCATGCGCGAGGAGGTCGGTACCCACCGTCCGAGTTTCTCCTTCAACTTTGTGGCGATGGCCGACAACATCGAGGAGCTGCCGGACTTCGTCCGCATGGCCAAGCGACTGGGCGCGGCCCGGGTATGCGTGGGCGACCTGATCGGTTGGCTCGGCTCGGACGAAGAGAACCGGGTAGCCACCGAGAACCCGCGGTGGCGTGCGTCCGTGGCACAAGCGCGGGCGGTCGCCGAGGAAGAGCAGATCGCGCTGGTCCTGCCCGCCCGGCTCACCGAGGAGTCGGAACCCTCCCACGACGAACCGGAGACCCCTCGCAAGGAAATAGAGGTCTGCGGATGGATCACGGGCGTCTGGATTCGCATGAAGGGGGACCTCGAGCCCTGCTGCTCGGTGCATCGCGTGGCCGACATGGGTTCCGTGCACGACGGAGCTCTCTGGGCCAATCCCAAGTACAACCAGGTGAAGGATCTCCTGCGACAGGGCAAGGTCTTTCCGGCCTGCCTACGGGCGCGCGGGTGCGAGTTCGTGCAGCAATGCCGCGCGCGGGGTGAGGAGCCGCCCGTGATCACGCGGGAGGAGCTCGGGCCGCTCTGGCTCGACGAAAAAGGGGAGACACCCGTCGATCCCACCGAGGCAGCGAGCGAACTCTCCCCGCCGGCCGAGACCGTCACCTCCTGACCGCGAGGCCGATCCCTCGCTACGATTCCTCCGTCGGCGGCGCCAAGAACAGGCCAACCCGCTGGATCAACGGATTCGCGCGCGACGCGAGGATGCGCAAGCGGACGCGCGAGGACCGCACCGTGGGGAAGCGATCGAGCTTCTTGTGGCCGATCGTCGTGCCACGGGCGATCTCCTTCCAACCGCCGTCGACCCAGGCGTCGATCGCATACGCCTCCACCCGCTGGCCGAGCGGGATGTGCTCTTGCACCACGGAGCGGTTGAAGGACGCCGGCCGGCCGAGGTCGATCTCGACCCAACCCGTGGTCTGGGATTCCGCGCAGGTCCAATAGGTATTCTCCGCACCGTCCACGACCCTCGTCGCGGCGAAGCGCGGATCCCCGCCGCGGACGTCGCTCGCCGTGGCGGACTTGCCGCGCGCCAGATCGTCGTCGAATGTCTCGTCGAGCACGCGGCGCAGCTCGCGCAGCCGCTTCGCGTCGTTTTCGTGGAGCAGCCCGCGTCGATCCGGGGGGATGTTCAGCAGCAGCACCGAATTCCGACCCACGGATTTGTAGTAGATGTCCAACAGGTGCTTCAGCGACTTGACCTTGTCGTCCTGGCTTTCGTGGTAGAACCATCCGGGTCGGATGGAGACGTCGCACTCCGCCGGCCACCAGACCCACTTCTTCCCCGGGTGCCGCGCCGGGTTGGCCCGCTGCACGCTCCATTCCGTCTCCCGCGCGACGCCGCTCTCGTTTCCGACCCAGCGGATGTCCGGGCCGCAGATCGCGATCAAGGCCTTGGGTTGCCGCTCGCGGACGACCCGGTAGTAGCCCCGCCAGTCGTAGACCTGCTTCTTGCCGCTGGGTCCCTCGCCGCAGGCGCCGTCGAACCAGACCTCGCCGATCTCTCCGTAGTGCGTGAGCAGCTCGCGGAGCTGGTCCTTGAAGATCTTGTTGTAGGCCGGCGAGTCGCCGTAGTGCGGGTTGTTCCGATCCCAGGGGGAAAGGTAGAAGCCGAACTCCAGTCCGCCCTCGCGACAGGCCTTGGCGACGTCCCCGACGATGTCGCCCTTGCCGTCTCGCCACGGGCTGTTTCGCACGCAATGCTCCGTGGTCTTGGTGGGCCAGAGGCAGAAGCCGTCGTGGTGCTTGGCGGTGACGATCAGCATCTTGATCCCGGCGTCCTTGGCGACGCGAACCCACTGTCGGGCGTCGAACGCCGTCGGCTGGAAGAGCTTCGGGTCTTCCTTCCCGTTGCCCCACTCGCGGTTGGTGAACGTGTTGATGCCGAAGTGGATGAAGCCGATGAACTCCATGCGCTGCCACGCCACCTGCTCCGGGGAGGGCACGACGCGCGCAAGCTCGTCGCGGTTCTGCTCCCGCATCTCGCGGAGTTTCGGCGGTAGTTGGTCCTTGGGGACGTCCTTCTGCAGCACGATCCAGGTCTCGGCCCGATCGGCGGCCTCGGCCAGCTCCAGAACGACCTCGTCCGCGTTGCCGCTGCGGTTGTCGACGATGTGCGGTTGACCCCACAGCGCGTAATGCTCGCCCAGTGAGAAGACCGCCAGCTGCAGCGGGACCTTCTTGCCGGCGAAGTCCTTCAGGCTCACACGGACGTCGTGCCAGGCTGCGTCTTTGTGGAAGTCGTAGAACACGCACGTCCCGTCGACGGTGACGCGATAGAGCACGCCCCGATCGGAGCCGTGGTCGTCGCGGATGCCCATGGCGAACCGCAAGGCCGGGTCCTTGCGGTCCGTCAGGTCCAACTCGAACTCGCCGACGATCCACCCGTTGGTCTTCTCCTTCCACGGCGGGTGGGCGAAGATGCTCTTTCGCGCAACGCCCTTGCACTTGGCCGCGGGTTGCATCACGAACCGCGCGCCGCGGCCCACGGGTTCCCGCTTGCCTTGGATCACGTCCGCGATGGATGGTGCATGTGTCATGGCCCACACGAGGGCGGCGAAGACGAAGACGACTCGACCGTTTCGCATGATGGTGTCCACTCCTGCTTGCGATGCGTTCTCGGCGCATCGTAGAGGTGCCAGACGGGGGATACAAGCGTCGGCCGACGCTCGGACGGTCCCGTTGGGATGTCGTGATCGGCATTGTCCCCTCCACTGGACTCGTAGGGCGATCCCCGACACAATCGGCGTGCGCGTGGAACGTGACAGGCAAGAAGCGACACGACGCCGGAGACCGACCTCGAAGTGGAGAAGATCCCGACCATCACCGTGTTCGGCAGTTCGGCCCCGAATCCCGGCGAACCCGCCTACGAAGCGGCGTACCGGCTGGGCGGCGCCATCGCGCGGCAAGGGTGGGTCTTGTGCAACGGCGGCTATGGCGGCACGATGGCGGCGGGCGCGCAGGGGGCATCCGAGGTGGGGGGCAAGACGATCGGCGTTTCGTGCGGCGCATTCGGGCGGAGCGGGATCAACCGCTGGATCGCCGAGGAGATTCGCACGTCGAATCTCAACGAGCGGCTCGACACCTTGATCAGGATCGGCGATGCGTACGTGGTCTTGCCGGGCTCGACCGGCACGCTGCTTGAGCTTGCGGCCGTCTGGGAGCTGGCGAACAAGGGTTTCGCGGGGAACAAGCCGATCGTGCTGCTTGAGGATTACTGGTCGCCGGTCGTGGAGATCATCAGGCGAGAGTCGGACAAGGCGCTCCGGTGCGTTCGTCAGGCGGACACGGTCGACCGCGTCATCGAGATTCTGGATGAGGCGTTGCCCGACGCCCCCAGATGACCACGGGCTTGTCCGCCCAGCTGATCGCCGTCGGCCGTCCCAGCCCCCGCCCCGGATCCGGTGGAAACCGCGCGGCCACCTCGTAGTGTTCGTCCCACCAGTGGCCGGTCGTGTCCGCTTGCGAATCCACAGTCGCGACGATGTGGTCGGGCAAGGGCTTCTCGCGCGGATCGGGTCTGGTTTCCGGAAGCAGCAGCACGCGGCGCCTGTCGAAGTCGATCGGCGGGACGCAATACGGCGCGGGCTCGCGGAGCACGCCCACGACGACATCGGAGTCTTGTCGTAGGCGATCGCGGAGCCACGCCGCGGCGCGACGGCGCGTGCCGCGATCCGTGCCGTCCCGCACAAACGCCGCCAGGGTGCCGTAGGCGTTCACGCCGCAGAATGCGATCAGGGCACCCACCGCGACGATCCCCAACAAGCGATACCGGCGAGCCAGCCACGCGAGGCCCGCCGCCGCGACGATCGCCAGCAAGGAAGCGGGGACGATGAGAAACCGGCCGAACTCGGCGGGCTTGCCCGCTCCGATCGCGGCGAACTGCGTCGCCGTGAGGACGGCGGGAACCAACAGGGGCAGCAGCATCCGTCCCCTCTGCCGGATGAGCGCGCACAGCGCCAAGAGCCCGATCAGGGCGAGAGGCAATCCCATTCCCTCGACCAAGAGCCTTGCGACGTTCAGAGCACCCTCGCCGAAGCGCCCGATCTCGTACATGCCGCGCGACGTGCCCAGGTTCGACCGTACGACCTCGGGAGTAGCGACGAGGTTGATCAGCAGATAGGGATTCGTCAGGGCGAAGACAAGGAGCGCCCCCCCGATGCCCAAGAGGAGCCGTCGGGCGGTGGCGGCCCTTGACGTCGCGGGACGCAACCAGATCGTTACGAGCAGGATCGTTCCCACGAGCCAGCAGCTGAGCACCATTCCGGCGGCCGCCCCGGCCGCCAGGGATAGCCATGCCCAGCTCCGTCCCGTGCCTCGCTCGACATAGCGAAGGGCCGCCCATCCGGCCACGAGCATCAGAACCGCCCCGGGCAGATGCGGTTTGGCCTCGTGGGCCATCGTCACGGCGACGGGCATCAGCAAAAAGAGCAAGCCGCCAAGGACTCCGGCGAGGTCCGACACGAGACGGCGGCCGATCGCCAGGCACGTCAAGACACCCACCACCAGAAACGACCCGGCGTACAGGCGCGCGACGACGTACAGTGTTCCGAAGGCCTCCGGGTGCGCGACGTAGTATGCCAGGTCGGTCCGCGCCTCCACGAGCCCGAGGGCCGATCCGATCGCGATCAGCGCCCCCACCGGATACAAGAACAATCCACCGTACTGGTAGAGCTTGGGATCGAAGCGCAACTCGCGTGGGTTCATGCCGGCCAGGGCGCGCAGCGTGCTCGCCTCGTCCGGTTGGTGGGTGTAGAGGCGATAGCGAATCAGGATCTCCGCACGTTCCGCATCCGTGGCTGTGAGCGAGATCGTCTCATCCCGGCGCTCGACGGGATCCGGGTCGACGTCGGCGCCGAGCCGGTCTCGGTCTTGCCATCCGTGCTCCTTCAGGGCGAGCAGCCGATCCGCGGACCAGACCTCGGGGCCGGAGAAGAGAAACTCGTCCGTCTCGCGTGCGGGGAGTCCCCAGTCCATGCCGATGAGGGCCACCACGGCGGCGAGTGTCCCCAGGGCAAGCCCCGCGGTCCGGATCGGGCCACGTTCCTCGGGGCGGATTGGCGACGCGGGCTCAGGCATGCGGTATCCAAATGGCGTCCACGACGGCGACGACCCCGAGCAGGAGGCTGACGACTCCGTTGATGGTGAAGAACGCGAGGTTCACGCGCGAGAAGTCGTTCGGATGGACGAGGGCGTTCTCGACGAGCAGGAGCACCCCGACCACGGCCACGCCGGCAAGATACAGTCCGCCGAGCGGCGCGAGCCAGGCCAGCGCGAGGAGCAGGGCGACCGTGCCGACGTGCGAGGCCCGCGCCAGCCAGAGGGCCGGTCCGGGGCCGAGACGAGCCGGCAGGGAATGCAGACCATCGCGCCGGTCCACCTCGATGTCCTGACAGGCGTAGATGATGTCGAAGCCGGCGATCCAGAGCGTCACGGCCCCCATCAGCGCCAGGGCCGGGAGTCCCAGGGACGGCGGATGGATCGCCACCCACGCCGCGACGGGCGAGAGGGCGATCGCGCTGCCGAGCCAGTAGTGGGACCATTTCGTGAAGCGCTTGGCGTAGGAGTATCCGCAGAGGTAGAGCAGGACCGGCACGGATCCCGCCAGCGGCCAGGGGTTTTCGTAGAGCCAGTAGAATCCGAAGCAACACCCGAGAAACGCGCCCATGGCGCAGCCGAAAAAAAAGAGCGTGGCCCGCAGGCTCAGCCGCACCGTCGGAAGCGGCCGGTCTTGGGTGCGGGGATTTCGCGCGTCGATCTCTCGGTCGGCGATTCGATTGAAGGTCATCGCCACGCTTCGCGCCGAGACCATGCAGCCGATGATCAAGAGCACGTGGCCCGGCAGCGGCAGGGAACGACCCGGCAGCTCGCGGCCGGCGAGGAAGGTCGCGATCAGGGCGAAAGGAAGGGCGAAGACCGAGTGTGCGAACTTGATCATCTCCCCCCACGTCTGGATCGTCTCGAGCGGTTTGGCCATGCGAAGCGGTCGTTCGAAAGCGCTGTCCGTCTGCCGGTTCCGATCAGGTATCCTCCGCCCCGTCCCAACGCACGGCAAGGTCGTTTGGGATGTCGACCAGATCGAGCACGCGTCCCACGACCGCGCGGACGAGGTCGTCGACCGAGCGGGGTTGCCCGTAGAAGGGGGGGCACAACGGGCAGATCGTCGCGCCCGCCTCGGCGGCGGACAGCATGTTTCGGAGATCCACCAGTCCGAGCGGCATCTCGCGGAGGCAGAGCACCAGCGGACGGGATTCCTTGAGGTACACGTGCGCGGCGCGGGTCAGCAGGTTGTCGCCCAGCCCGACGGCGATCGAGCCCAGCGTGTGACAGGTGCAAGGACACACGATCATGGCCTCGCCGGGGATCGACCCGCTGGCGAGCGGGCTGTACAGATCGTCGTGGCGATAGGTGGTGATCGACGCCGGGGGGGGTACCTCGGGGATCAGGCGATCGCTGTCGCCCAATTCGGTGGCCGCCACGGCGTGGCCGAGCGGACTGACCACGAGGTGTACCTCCGCGCCCGCCCGTCCGAGCGCTTGGAGCAGCGTTCGCGCGTATGCGCTGCCGGTGGCTCCCGTGATGCCGACGACGATTCGCTTGGGCATGGTTCGGTCCTCAGTCCGGCGTGTGCGCCGCGGCCTCGTACGACAGGAGCTTCCGTCGCGCCGACAGGGCCCACGGCGACGACGGGTGTTCGTTGATGACGCGTTTCATGATCTGCCGGGCCAGCTCGAGGTTGTTCTCGGCCCGCTCCAAGACCCCGAGCTCATACAGGGCGTGGGGGGCGGCGTCGTCCCCTTTGTCCACCACCTCCCAGAGCTTCTTCCGTCGCGCGTTCACGTCGCGGATCGTCAGTGCCAGGCGCACGTCGATGTTGTCGCGCAGACCGCTCGTCGGGAACCACTCCTTGATGTGCTGGAGGTTCTCCGCGTATAGCTCGTGGTGCGGGTCGCAGTTCAGCAGCATGCTGATGGGATTGTTGTCGGGATAGACGACGTCGCGGAACTGGCCGAGGCGGTTGTGTCGGATCAAGGAGAGCAGCTGCGCCGCCTGTTCGGCGACGGCCTGGGGATCGACGTTGAGCGAGCTGGCCGCGGGCTTCCGGGCGAACAGGTCGCTGAGTCCGTATCCGTCGTCCTCCCTCGCGACGGGTTGGGTCTGCTGGAACTCCCGCGCGACCCGCTCGATGGGCTCCTGGAAGTACTTCGTTGCCAGGGGGCGTTCCGTGGATTCCCCGGAGGCGCCCGCTTCCGCGGACGCCCGTGGCGTTTCCGCCGGCAGCGACGCGCCGAACTGCTCCACGATGCGAGCCAGGATGTCCTCGGCGAGCTTGAGCTTGCCCTCCCGCCCGGCGAGGATCGCCAGCTTCAGCCCGGCCACGCTGGCGAAGGGCGATTCGGGCTTCTCGGCCAGGATCTCGATCCAGGTGGCCCGCGAGGCCTCCGAGGGGAAGTCGGAGTAGAAGCGGAGGATGGCGTCCTTGCGGAAGAGGTTCATGTCGATCCGCATGTCGAGGGCCCGTCCGCGAATGTACAGGCAGTTCCAGCGGTAGCGGCTCCTCGGATAGCGCTCGATGAAGGCGTCGCAATGCTCGACGACCTCTTGCTGCTGTCGAAGCAGCTCGGTCGGCAAGGAAACCTTCAGCAGGACCATGTTGTTCTCGATGAGGGCCTTGATCTCGGGGCGGTCCTTGTCCGTGCTCGTGATCCAGCGCAGCTCCGCCGCCCGCCGGATCAGATCGCGCGTGTCCATGTCGACGAAGACCGCTCGGCCGTTCGGACCGTACTTGTGCTCGATCAGCCGATACACCAGCTCATCCGAGCCGACATAGGTGTAGAACAGGACGACCGGTGTGGCAAAGAAGACCGCGAGCATCGGCGCGATCGCCCCCGGGCGGAAGTTGCTCACGTGGGCCAGCGATAGGATGATCGCCCCGCCGGCACACGATGCGATCACGGCGATAATCCAGGGCACGAGCAGCCGCATCCGCTCCACCGGCATGGCCAGGGCGATCCGCTCGCCTGCCCCCCGCGTCGAGAAGAAGAAGTAGATGAGGACCGGCACGAGCGCCAGCAGGACGGTGGCGAAACGCAAGGAGAAGCGCACCGGCCTGGCGGTCGCGATGACACAGCCGACCAGCAGCGTGATGGCCAGCCAGGGAAAGACGGCCACAAACGCCACGATGAGCAGAAAGATCAGCGCGGCCGGTAGGCGATAGAGCATGGCCACGAGGATCGGGATCGTGACGAGTGACGCCATGAGGAGCCCGACGATGATCATGTGGACGGGCACCTGCTCGACGCTGATCGGGAAGATCAAGAAATCGAGCAGGGTCTGCTGCTGCTCCCCCAAGGGGTTGAAGCATGCCTTCCAGAAATCGGCGTAGCGCGGCCATTCCGGCGGCGGCAGCGAGGGCGTGAAGAGGCTCTGGATCGGTCGGATGGCCGGAAACGGGTCGGCCGTTCGCAGACTGTAGGTGAAGCATCCGAGCGCCGCGAAGAGCACGACGTTGACGCACAAGAAGATGATCGCCCGGCGACGGTACTTCGGTGCGGTCCGAGACCACACGTCGACGATCTCGGCTCGGGCGTCGGGGGCCGGCGGCCTGTCGCGCGGCGTGGGCGGCTCCCCGGGGGGCCGTGGGCGAAACCGCGCCTCCGACGACGTCGAACTGGTGAGCCGGGTCTGTCCGGAGGGCAAACGGGTCAAAGGCTCTTCTCCGCCACGTAGACCACGACGGCTCCAAAGGTCAGGGGGTGCGTCGAGACCGTCGCGAAGCCGACGGACCGCAGCCGCGCGACCATTTCGTGCGGGTCGATGAACTGCACGACGCTGCGAGCAAGGTAGTCATAGGCGCCCGTCCGGTCGCGGCTGATCCGGGCGGCCAACGCGGGAAGAACCCGCTCGAAGTACAACGCGTAGAGCCGACGGATCACGCGGTTGGACGGCATCGAAAACTCGACGATGACGGCCCGGCCGCCCGGGCATAGCGTGCGATACATCTCCGAAAGGCCCGCGTCCAAGTCCTGAAAGTTCCGGACACCGAACGCACAACTGGCCATGTTGAACGTTCCCTCGGCAAAAGGCAAGCGCAAGGCGTCCGCCCGGCACCAGGCCGGCCCGGCCCTCACCCCGCCTTCTGCCGCGTCGGCACGGGCGTGGGCCAGCATGTTCTCGGCGAAGTCCACCCCGACCACGGCACGGGCGACCCCGGCGAACGCCCGCGCGAGATCCCCCGTTCCACAGGCCACGTCGAGGACGGAGTCCTGTCGTGTCGTGCCGCCCAGACGGACGGCACGCCGTCGCCATCGGGCGTCGCATCCGAAGCTCGTCCAGCGGTTCACGCGCTCGTACGTCGGTGCGATGGCGTCGAACATCCGGCGGACGCGGCGGGCCTTGTCGGGTTGACGGTGCGGATCCCGCAGGCGCTCCGCATCCCACAGCGGAGGCGTGCCGTGCGACGGGCCCGTCTGCGGTTGTCCCTGCTCGGAATCCTTGGTCACATCGATCAGCCTATCCCCGGCGCGCCGGGAGAACAAGACGAGCGGACGCCACCCCACCGGCTCGCGGCTGGACGTCCGAAGCAACCCCATCCCGCGCCGCCCGCCGCGTGTTCGGTGTCGTTGTATTCCCGAGCGCGACCCGGTACACTCGTCGGATGCACCGAACCGGACGGTCTTTCGTACGGTGAGTCCTTCCGAATCGTTGACCTGCGACGCCCCAGAG
Source organism: uncultured Planctomycetales bacterium (assembly GCA_964550865.1). GTDB lineage: Bacteria > Planctomycetota > Phycisphaerae > UBA1845 > JAFGLZ01 > JAFGLZ01. The sequence goes on along the minus strand of CAZKCX010000008.1, from coordinate 5,115 downwards.
GAAACCCCATGGAACTCGCTTGCCGGAGTCGCGACGATATCTTCACCCAACCCGGCGAATTCCGCGCGTTGCGCCAACGGGTTCGGAAGGTCGGCACGGGGCTCGACGTACCCTCCGTGCTGGTCTACGCCTTCGACCCGCGAACGCGGATCCTCCCGTTTCTGTTCGCCGATAAGCTGATGGTGCCCGCCGGCGTGCGGGCCATCGCATCGACCCTGGTCGATTGCGGGCTGGACCAGAATCGGGTCGTGCTCCAGCAGTGGACGCCCAAGTTCCGTCCCAGCCTGGCCAAGGTCAACGGCCGATCGCCCGAGATGCTGCTGCTGAGCAGCATGCAGATCCACGCCGAGCCGCTCTATGGCCTGATCGAAGATGCCTGCGAGATCGAGCCGTCCCAAAGGCCCCTGATTCTGGTCGGCGGACCGAAGGCCATCTACGAGCCGTGGGACGTCTTCGCCGTCGGCGGGGCCCGCAACATCACGGCCGACGTGGCCGTACGTGGTGAAGCCTTCGTCTTCGCACAGTTGCTCGAGGTCTTGCTCGACTACCGCCGTCATGGCGGGACCATGCGGGAGGCGTTCCAGCAGGCGCGACGGGACGGGGCGCTCGACGGGGTCCTCGGGTTGGTCTATCAACCCGACGACCCGACGGAAGCCCCCGGCTGTCTGGTCGACACCGGAACACAGCGGCTCGTCGAGGATATGAACGAGGCGCCCGACGTCATCGACGGCTATCGATTGCTCGAGCCGCCGCATCGCAGGAAGACCCTCAAGGGCAAGCCCATTCCGCTCGATCGCATTTACCGCTACGCCCCGATCGGCTCGCTGGAGATGACCCACGGGTGCAAGTTCCATTGCGAGTTCTGCCCCATTCCCGCGTTCAACCAGCGAACGTTCCGGACGCGCAGCGGCGAGCAGCTTGCCGACGAGATGGAACGCATGGTCCGCCAAACGGGCGTGCGCCACTTCTTCGGCACGTGCGACAACTTTTTCAACAATCGCAAGCGGGCCGAGAACATCCTGACGATGCTTGTGCGGCGATCCTGGGACAACAAGCGCTTGAAGAACCACGTTCGGTGGGGCACGGAGTCCACGCAATACGACGCGTACAAGAACCTCGATCTGATGCAGTTGGCGCGACGAGGCGGCATGCGGGCGCTGTGGTTCGGGATCGAAGACCTTACGGGCGCGCTCGTCCGCAAGGGGCAGGATGCCGAATCCGCGCGAACCCTCTTTCAAGAGCTCGATCACCTAGGCATCTGTCCGATGCCGATGATGGTCCATCATGACGCCCAGCCTCTGCTGAGCCGCGGAAACCTCTCCGGCCTGCTCAACCAGGTCTACTACCTTCGCCGCGCCGGGGCGATCAGCATGCAGATCACGATGCTCACGCCGGCGGTAGGCTCGAAGGGCTACGAACAGACGTTCGAAAATGGCTTTGTCATCGATCGTGTCGGCGGCAAGCCCTTGAAAGAGTGGCAGTGCGACGGGAATCACGTCGTCGCGACAAACTCGGACAGCCCGTGGGACGTCCAACTCAAGCTGCTCGCCGGCTATGCGGCCTTCTACAATCCGATCCACCTGATCGAGGGGCTCGTCAGGCCTCGGAGTCGGCTGTTCCTGGCCGACGTCGGCATTCAGCTGGTCGGCATGTACGCCCTGGTTCGAACGGCCTACGAATCGCTCCGATGGGCGACGAAGCTCTGGTGGGGGCCGGTCTCACGTCGCCATGCCCCGCCCGAGGCCGGCTGGAGACTCATTCGACCGGACGAGTTGCCCGGACGAAAGACGCAACAGGATCAAGACGAGACCCCGCTCAAGGTCCGCTTCGGATAGATGCCTCGACCGCCGGCTGCTTTCCGGCAGACCGCGGCAACGCAACCCGCCATGAAACCGCCCGAGAAGAAGCTCCGTGCCTGGCGATTCGCCGGCCTCCTGACGACCTATTGGTGTAACGCCCGCTGCGCATTCTGCTATGTCTGGGGCGGGCCCGACCAGGGCGGCGCGATGCCGCCGCAGGACGCGGTGGCGTATTGGGAGCAGCTCGATCGCGTGGCGGCCGTCGACGGGCGTCGCGTGCAGATCCACATCGCCGGCGGCGAGCCGTTCGGCGATTTCGAGAACCTGTTGGGGATCCTCCACTCCGCACGCCGGGCGGGGCTGCCTCCCGCCCAGAAGGTGGAGACCAACGCCTATTGGGCCACGGAGGACGACAAGACGCGCGAACGTCTGACCGCGCTGCGGGAGGCCGGTCTGCCCCGCGCGGATGTCTCGACCGACGTCTTCCACCAGGAGTTCGTCGACATCGAGCGCGTACGGCGCTGTGTGCGGATCGCCCGCGAGGTCTTCGGCCCCGAGGGCGTCCGCGTCCGGTGGGAAGCGTTCTTGGACGATCCCGTCATCGTGGCGGATATGCCCAGCGCACAACGGCAGCGTGCGTTCCTCGATGCGTTGGGGAAGATCCCAGAGCGCATGACCGGCCGGGCGGCATTCGAGGTCGCACCGCTCCTTGAGCAGCATCCGCCGGACCACTTCCGTGGTGCGCATTGCCTCCGCGAGCTCCTCAAGAGCAAGCACGTGCATGTCGGACCGGACGGTCTGACCTTTCCCGGTGTGTGCAGCGGCATCATTCTGGGCCATGCCCGCGCCGAGCCGCTCGATGTGATGTGGCGGCGGCTCGCCGAGACCTGGGGCGACGAGCCGATCGTCGCGCCGCTCGTGCATGAGGGCCCTCTGGGGTTGATGGAGCTCGCCCGACAGCACGGGTACGAACCGAGGCCCCAAGGCTACGCCACGAAGTGTCACCTCTGCACGCACGTGCGGCAGTTTCTGTTCGATCGCGGGGCCTATCCGGATCGCCTCGGTCCGGACGCATGCTACGCCGCGGCTACCGGGTCCGGGCCTCCCCTTTTCGGAGCACGAAGCGCTCCCATGACATGACGCCGCGTGCGGTCGTCGCATTCGCGTAAGGACGGCTGGGGTGGGGCGGACCCCTGCCGTTGCGCGGGAGAACGGGCGATCCCCGAACGGCGACACACGGCGCAAGCCCCTGAGGCCGACTCACGAGGCGCCCGGTTGCTGCATGTGCTTGGCCATTTCGAAAACCAGGTCCTGCTCCCGCAGCACGCCGACGATCAGACCCGATTCCGCCACGAGCAGGCGGCGCACGTGTCGGCTCAGCATCATGCTGACGGCCTCCATGAGGTTGGCGTCCGCCTGCAGCCTCGGGGGAACCTCGGACATGATCTCGCGGACGGGCTTCGTCGTGAGGTCCCGAGACAGGATCGTGAACATGCCCGAGAAGTTCGGTGACTCCCTATACCGCGTGCCGGCCGGCGCGGGCTCCTGGTTGAGCAGGCGCACGTACTCCGGCTCCAGACCTCGAAGGAGGTCGGTGTAGGTGATGATGCCCACGACCCTTCCCGTCGCGTCGGTTGCCAGGATCGAGCGATGCGCGGTGTCCTGCACGGTGGCGGTCGAGACGATCCGCAGGAACGATTCAAGCATCCGCTCGACGACTTCCCCAACCGTCTGGTCCTCACGGACCGTGCTGAACGAGCGCAGCGGGATCATGACGTCGCGGACGCGCGGCTCGTCCGAACGGATCCCGTTCTTTCCCTGCCGGGCACTGGCGTGGGCCTCGCGAATCTTCTGACTGAGGACGTCGATGGCACAGGGTTTGTGCAGGTAGTCGAACACGCCGTCGCGGAGCCCCTCCAACGCGGACTCCGGTGTCCCGTGCCCGGTCAGCATCACCACGGGCAGGTCGGGCTTGACCTTCCGGATCTCGCGGAGCGCCTCGTGGCCGTCCATCCCCGGCATCTGGATGTCCAGGACCACCACGTCAACATCGTCACCTCGGACGACCTCGATGGCCTGGACGGCGTCGGCAACGGCGCACACCCGAAAGCCGCGCCGCTTGAGGATGGCTGCGGTCGTCTCGCGAAACCGTTCCTCGTCGTCCACGATCAGGACGCAAATGGGTTCCAGGGTCATCCGATTTCTCCTTAGCTAGTAACCGGATAGGCCCGCGAAGCCGCGGGGTACCCAGTAGAACTGAATGACGAGGAGCAGGACAACGTTCGCCACGATCCACAGGGGCACGCCTACCCGCAGGTAGTCCTTGGGCTCGAGGTAGCCGGACGCATAGACGATTGCGTTGGGCGGCGTCCCGATGACGAGGCAGTAGGCGAAGCTGGACGCGCACGCGGTAGCCATCGTCATGAAGGGCAGCATGGCGGAGCCCGGATGGGTGATGCCGGCCATGTTCAGCGTGATGGGCCCGACGGAGGCCGCGGCGGGTCCGTCGGCCATAATCTGCGTCAACCCGCCGGTGAGAACGCTGCTGATGCCCAGCAACGGCAGGCCGTCATCGAACCCCAGGGGAGCCAGGGCCGTCACGGTCGATTGGGCCAGGTAGTAGGCCGCGCCCGTCTCGTCCAAGGCCTTGCCGAAGATGATCGCGCCGGCGTAGAGCCAGACGACCCCCCAGTCGACGCCTTCCTGATAGTCCCGCCAGTTGACCACGCCGGTCAGGATGTAGGCCACCGCGCCGGCGAGGGCAACGACGCCGATGCCCATTCGGACGGGGTAGAGGCCCATGTCATAGAAAGACTTCTCGGTGAACCAGAACCAGACCATGACGAGGAAGATGACGACCGCGACGATCTGCTGGCGGTTCCACGGGCCCATCGACCGGATGTCCTCGCGCAGGTGGGTCATGGCGGCCGAGAGGTCGCGCGTCGCTGGCTTGAACCGCCATTGAATGCACAACCACGTCAGGGGCATCATCACCAGCACGAACGGCATGGCATAGGTCATCCACGTCAGGTAGCCGATATCCATGTTGTACATGTCGTTCAGGTAGCCCATCATGATCACGTTCCGTGCCCCGCCGCTGGGGGAGCCGAACCCACCGATGTTGCACGCCATGGCGACGGTGATGACGAGCATCTTGCCGAGTTCCTTGTCGACGGGGCGGTCGGAGATCTGGCCGCCTCGATGGAGGATGATCGCGATCGGCAGGAAGATGGCCGCCAGGGCGTGGTCGGAGATGAACGAGACCATCGGGGCGATCACGAGGATCAGCACCATCGTGACCGCGCCCGTGCTGGGT
>CAZKCX010000007.1:0-27645 GCA_964550865.1 uncultured Planctomycetales bacterium | reverse complement strand
CTGGGCGGCGCTGGACGGCGACTTCGGCCTCGAGCTGGTCGGCTACATGTCGAAGATCGCCGAGCTGCCCGAGGAGGACTATCCCTTCCGCTACTACACGCACGACCCGTGGTGGCTGAACAGCCCATGGCTGGACCGGTACGGCCGCGAGCCGCACGACATCTACCTGCCGATGTCCGTCTCGCGGATCAATGCGCAGGGCGAGACGTGCAGGCCGAGCCACATCTTCTTTCTCACCGTAGATGATTCGTTCGGTCGGATGCCGGTCGAGGTCCCCAACGAGGTCATCCCGCACATCCTACGCGCACGGGCCGACTCGGCCGATCAGCCCGGACCGATCGTCTGGGTCTATCCGTTCGACGAGTACCACGATAGGACGTTCGGCAATCCGCCGCGCGTCCGGGAGGTCCTCTTCGGCGATTGGTTCATGCGGCAGGCGGTCAACAACGGGCTTCCCCTCAACACAGTCGTCTCGACCCGAAACCTGCTTTCCGCGCTGAAGGCCCGGCCGAAGCTCTTCGATGAATCCGTGCTGATGAGTATCGTCCCGGATCGCGTCACGACGCTCGATGCGTGCCTGCTCGACCACCTGCGTCGCGGCGGCAAGGTAATGCTCTACGGCCCGTTGGAGCGAGCGAGCGACGCGCTCCTGGAGGCGTTGACGGTGAAGCTCGCCAAGTCCATCGACGGCGAGTTGTCGCTTCAGCTCGAGCGGTGCCCGGACGAGCTGACCGTCAAGAAGTACCCCACGAAGACGAACCATCGTCCGCTGACGTGCGCGGGCGGGATTCGCGCGACGCTTCGCGAGGCGACGGACGATTCGACGACGGTCTTCGCGACCGTGTCCAACGGGAACGAGAAGCGAGTGATCGCCCTGGCCCGCAAGCAAGCAGATTGGAAGGGGGGCGTGCTGGGCTGGGTCCGCGGCACGAACTCGAACTACTACCGCCCGGGGGCCCGGTTGTTGGCCACGGACCATCCGGACCGATCGTTCGCGAGCGAGAACCTCGCGCGGTTTCTGCTCGGCGCGTTCGGCTACGACTTCATGGTCCGAAAGGAGTTCCCCATCCAGCGAACGCCGATCGTCTGTGTGACGCGGCGCGACAACGGCTTCTTCTTCTCGGGCTATCACGCAAACACGACGGTCACGCTCGGGCTGAGGTTTCCGCAAGGCGCGCCGCTCCTGATCGGATTCGAGACGCCCTGTCGCAATGGCCGAACGCACTACATCATGCCGCGGGCGTGGCACCGCGAGTGTCGTGTCTTCGTCCAGCAGAAGACCCCGACGGACCTCTCCTGCATGGAGCGGCATTCCGGCGAATACGGCGTGCGACGGCGCCTCCGCGTTGCCGGGCTGCACGAGGCGACGGTGCGGTTCTATCCGGAACGCCCGGACGACCGGGTCCGAATGTACCCGGCCGGCTACAGTCCCAAGAAGCGAATGACGGCTTTTCCCAAAGAGGGCGATCCGTCCCTCGGACGACACTACGTGTTGGAGGACGTGTCGGGCGTGCTGATCATCGCATGGTGACAATGGTTTGATGACCGTCGCGTGCCGCGATTGCGTGAGGAGGATTCCATGGTGACCCTCCGCGGAGGTTGCCCGTACTGCGACCAACGTATCGCCGCCGGCATGGGCTACCGTCGCCACGCGCAACGGAGGTCTCGCGTGTATCGAAGTGCCGTGCATCGGCGCCCGTGTGGAGTGCGGCGTCTTCGACGTCGCTTTGGCTGGGACGGTTCGGTTCTCCATTCAGAGCCGGGCCGTCCTCGGCCCGGTCGTCACTCCTGGGCGAAGCAGATCGACCGGCCTGGGGACCCGGCTTCGCGGCGCTTCGCCGTGGGAGCCAGGCCGGCTCGGAGACAGAAGTAGAGGAGCTCAGTAGGGTGCATATTGATGCACCGCGTTCTCATATCTTCACTCCATAGAGCAGCCGAAACCAGAATCGGAGACAACACATGCCATCAGAACGAGTCAATGAGGTAGGTACCTTCATCTCACGCCGCATCCTGACCGCACTGGTCATTCTGCTCGCTCCGACGACCGGCGCGCAAGCGATAGCAGAACCATCGCCGACGCTTCTCACACCCGGCAAGATGGCCGTCGTCGACGGGAAGCCGCGATTCCTCCTCGGCCTCTATGAGAATCCCAAGGACGACGCCGTGCTGAAGGCGGCCGTCGAGGCAGGGTTCAACATCATCCGGTCCTCGCCGAGCCGCGAGGCGCTCGACCGACTGCAGAAGCACGGGACCAAGGCCTGGGTGAACCTCGGCAAGAATCTGGACCTTTCCCGCGACACGGAGAAGCGGAAGGCCTCACTGACTGCAGTCGTGAACAAGCTCAAGGATCACCCGGCACTCTTGATCTGGGAGGGGCCCGACGAGGCCCTGTGGAACGCGTGGTATGCCCGCCACCTGAACTACTATTGGTCCTCGGGCTTCTCGGCCATGGACAAGGCCATCAAGGCATTCGAGGGCGAACACGGGAACGCCAAGGCCCGACCGATCCGCACTCTCGCCGCCAAGGCGAAGGACCTCTTGTCTCGCGGTTTGTGGAAGGAGTTCGACGCCGCGCATGCCGAGGTCTGGCAACGCCTCGGCACAAAGCCGCCCCGACCGGACGCGACGATGGCCGACCGGGCGGAGGACGCCCGTCGCGTCGGCGAAGGGCTCACCCGTGGGATGCAGCTCGTCCGACAGGCCGACCCGGGACATCTCATCTGGCTCAACCACGCCCCACGAAACAGCATCGCCGCGATGCGATTCCACAACCGCGCCGCCGACATGGCCGGCTGCGACATCTATCCCGTTCCCGCCGAGCATGCCCCGGGCCACAGCGATCTGCGAACGCGACGGCTGTTCTGCGTTGCCGACTACACCGACCGGATGCGGGCCGCCGCGCCGGGCAAGGCGTGTGTGATGGTGCTTCAAGGCTTCGGCTGGCGCGACATCAACGAGGGCTACGCGAAGCAGCCGAAGGAGGTCGGCATCGGACGCCGTCCGACCTGGGACGAGACATACTACATGGCCTTCGAGGCGATCGTCCACGGCGCCAATGCGATCATGTACTGGGGGACGCGGTCCGTCGAGAAGGATTCGCGTTTGTGGAATGACCTGCTTCGGCTGTCGCGTGTCCTCAAGACGCTCGAGCCCGTGCTCGTGGCGCCCACGATCGAGCCGGCCCCGAAGGTGGTCACGGAAGAGAGCTACGGCTCGCTCGACGGCGACGGCATCGTGGGCATGCTCAAGCGAGCGGGCGATGACTACGCCTTGATCCTGGTGAACGAGACGTCGTCCGGCGTGGCCTTCCACGTGAGCGGACTGCCGACGGAGCTGGAGGGCGAGGTGTTCCATCGCATGCGATCCGACGAAACCCATACCGTCAAGGACGGGGCGTTCCGCGACGGCATCCGTTCGATGGGCGTGCATATCTACACGACGTTTCGACTGCCTCCAAACAAGTAGCCGACCTTCCTGCGGTTGGTATGTCGGCGCAATCACCGAGAAGGAACGGCGACCGTTTCTCGGTATAGCAGCGCGAGACGCCGGACGGTGGCTTGCAGGCCAAAATGCTCGGAGACGTGTTCCCGAGCCGCTTGCCCGAGCCGTTCGGCCAGCGCGGGATCATCGAGGACGCGGCGGATCCGATTCGCGAGCAGATCCGCATCGCCGTAGGGGACCAGCAGCCCCGTGACCTCTTCGGTGATGAGGTCGCGACACCCGGGCACATTCGTCGTGACAACGGGCAGACCCGCCGCCATCGCTTCGAGAAGTGCGTTCGGCAGGCCCTCGGTTCGAGAGGGAAACACGAAGGCGTCCGCGGCCGCGTACAAGTTCGGGACGTCGTCGCGGCGGCCGAGGATCCGGACGCGATCGCCGAGCCCTTCCTCATCGATTTGGCGCCGGATCTTCGGCTCGTGCGCGCCGTCGCCGCGCAAGACCAGATGGACGCTGGGATCGTCGAGCTTCGCCACCGACCGGACTAGCACATCGAGGCCCTTCACCGGATCGAACCGTCCCACCCACAGCAAGAGCTTCGCGTCACTCGGCACGCCGATCGCTTTGCGCTCCAACGGCGCGGCGTCGGCGAAACGGCGGGCGTCCACGCCGCCGGGGACCATCACAAGCCGCGACGCGGGGACGTGCGCGCGACGACGCAGGTGTTCGATCACCGTGGGCGAATTGCCGATCACGCATCGACACAATCGACACGTCATCCCGCCGACGACGAGGTGCCATCGCCGTTCCACTTCCGCCGTCATGACCGTCGTGAGAATCCGTCTCGGGGAGATTCCGGCCACCGGGCCCATGAGGCAGGCGGCCGTGTTGGCGTGGAAGAGCAGGGCATGCAGGACGTCAGGACGCTCCCAGCGAAGCAGCCGATGCAGTCGGCCCAACGCGCGAACGTCCCAGGCGACCTTCGCCCCGCAAGCGAACGTCGGCACCCCATCGCGCTCGAGCATCTCACTGACCGGTCCGGGGCCGGCCAGGCACGCGACGCGAACGTCGAACTCCGAGCGATCCAGTGACGTGGCAAGCCGATGCACGTCGAGGGGGGCGCCCCCCATCTCCAGGTCCGTGATCAGCATGAGTACGCGCGTCGGCATGGGTCACGGTTGCGCGGGCGGCTCGAGGAGGTGGTTCGCCGTTCCGGGCGCGCCGGCCAGGGCTTCGTGGATCTTGCCGCCCGCGGCGCGGAGCCGTTCTTCGGCCTGCTCGGCGTCGAGGTCCAGGAGGTGCATGACGATGGCGACCTTTGCCCTTTTGCCGGCCCGTTCAAGCAAGCGCTGTGCCTGCTGCCGATCAAGCCCCGTTTCCATCTGGATGATGCGGATCGCCCGATCGACGAGCTTCATGTTCGTTCGCGTATCGACGTCGACCATCAGGTTGCCGTGCACCTTGCCCAACTGAATCATCGCCAGCGTCGTGATCATGTTGAGCGTCAGCTTGGTGGCGGTGCCGGCCTTGAGCCGCGTCGAGCCCGTCACGATCTCCGGCCCGGTGAGGACTCGGATGGAAACGTCCGCGCGATCGGGGACCTCCTCGGGGGGCACGCAGGCGAAGAAGACGGTCCTTGCACCGCGCTCCTTGGCTCGATCGAGCGCGACATGCACGAAGGGCGTCGTGCCGCCGCTGGCGATCCCCACGACGACGTCGTTGGGCCCTACGTTGCGCTCGTTCATGATCCGCGCCGCGGTCTCTTCGTCGTCCTCGGCGCCCTCGACCGGACGACGAAGGGCCGTCTCGCCGCCGGCGATAATCCCCTGGACCATTTCTGGGTCGGATAAGAACGTCGGTGGACATTCGGCCGCGTCGAGCACGCCCAATCGGCCGCTCGTTCCCGCACCGAGGTAGAAGAGCCGTCCGCCTCCCCGGAAGGCCTCGACCGCCAGATCGACCGCCCGGCAGATATCCGGCTTGCACCGGCCGACGGCCTCGGCGACGCGGGCGTCTTCAGCGTTTATGACGTCAAACGCGTCCGCAACAGACAGTTGATCGATCGTCGCGGAGCGCGGGTTGCGTTGTTCGGTGAGCAGGTGGCCGCGGTCGAGCATCGGCATGGTCAGCACTCGGTTCCTCGCCGGGGGTTCAGGCCGGCGTGATGCGTCCCAATATAGCCGCTCGGACGGCCCCGGTCACTCGGGGAAGGCTGGCGGGCACGCCGTCGGCACACGCGGCCGCCAGCATGGCGAAGCTCACCGCTTCCTTGGCCTGGTAGCCGATACCCAGATCGTCGATCGGCACGATCTCGACATTGCCGAGGTCCTCGGCGAGCATGTTCATCATCGTTCGGTTGCGCGAGCCGCCGCCGCAGACGATCACGGCATTCACGGCGGGCTTGCCTTCTCGGTTCGGCAGGAACCGCGCATACCCCTCGGCGATCGTGCGGGCCGTGAGCGCGGTGGCCGTTGCGATCAGCTCGTCCGCACGCTCGGAGAGGTGCGCGATATCCACACTCGCATCCACGAACGCGGATCCGAACTGCTCGCGACCGCAGCTCTTGGGCGGCGGCTTCGTGAAGTAGGGGTGTCGGAGCCACCGCCGCAGGAGCCGCTCGTCGATCGTGCCGCGCGCGGCCCGCATGCCGTTCCGATCGTACGACCGGCGCCCCTGGGTCGCACGCCGAACGATCTCGTCGACCACCATGTTGCCGGGGCCGGTATCGAAGGCAAGGACGTCTTCGGGCGCCCCGCCGGGCGGCAGGTAGGTCACGTTGGCGATGCCGCCGACGTTCTGGATGGCGCGGGATTGGCTTGCGTCTCGGAACAGCACGTAGTCGGTCCACGGCACGAGGGGGGCGCCCTGTCCGCCCAACGCGACGTCCGTCGGGCGGAAGTCGCTGACGGTGGTCACGCCGGTCCGGGTTGCGATGATGCTGGCGTCGCCGATCTGCAGCGTCGAGCCCCCGGGACGGCCCGCGCCCTTCGGCGGCAGATGGCAGATCGTCTGCCCGTGCGAGCCGATGAGGTCCACATCTGCGGCCCGGCAGTCGGCGTGCTTCAGCAGCTCCGTCGCCGCCTCCGCGAAGACGGCACCCACGGCCGCGTGCAGCGCGCAAAGCTCTTCGGTGGTCGTCTCGGCGGGGGCCATCACGGCCAGCAGTCGCCTTCGGAGCCGAACGGGGTATCGATGGTGTCGGTGCGCGAGCGGCCGAACACGCATGTCCAATCCCTTGCCCGCAACTTCGACGAGCACGGCGTCCACGCCGTCGCAGCTCGTGCCGCTCATCAGCCCGATGATGTTTCGCGTGCGTCTTTGTTCCAAGGGCAGCCTCGTACGAGATGGAGTTTGCGGACGTGGCGATTCCCCACGCCCATGCTGGTTTCGAGAATGATTGAGTCGTGCGTCAAGAAGTACCTGAATCCGGGTGGCCCAAGGCTTCACTTGTCCCGGGCTGCGCCGAGGGAAGAGTGGAGATGCGAATCTCCGGTTGAATTCGTGTCCCCCACCTCTGAAGAGGTGGGCCACCCGAGTTTCACTAAGTGCCCAAGCATGGTTGCAGATAGCTTAGCGCTTCCGTGGCGCGGCTCGGACGGCGCGTTCAAACGCCCACCCGCGGATGTGGTTGACCTGTTCCTTCATCGTCTTGCTGATCGGCACGATCTCGTTCAGCGCGCCCAGCAGCTCCCGGTCGGACATCTCGCGATCGCCGATCTTGGCGTTGACGATGGCGGCCACCACCGCCTGCTCGATCTCCGCGCCGTTCCACCCCTCGGTTCGCTCCACGACCAGGTCCAGGTGGATGCCCTTCGGGTCGACGCCGCGCTTGGCCAGGTGGATCTCGAAGATCTCTCGGCGCTCCTCGGCCTCCGGCAGGTCGAAGAAGAAGATCTGATCGAACCGCCCCTTGCGGATCATTTCGGCCGGCAACAGGTCGATGCGGTTCGCGGTGGCGGCGATGAACAGCCCCGGCGGCTTCTCCTGCATCCAGGTTAGGAAATAGGCGAAGATACGGCCGAGCACGCCCGTGGAGTCCTGGCTGTGATAGCTGATGCCCATCTCGATCTCGTCGAACCAGATGACCGCCGGTGCGATCTCCTCCATGAGCCGGCACGCGTCGGCGAAGACGCCCTCGGCATGGTCCAGCCCGTCGCGAAAGACCTGCACCATCTCCATGCGATACAGCGGCAGCCCGAAGACCCCGGCGACCGTCCGGGCCGACAGGCTCTTGCCGCAGCCGCTCACGCCCATGAGGAGAAGGCCCTTGGGCACAATCTCGGCGTTGAGGACGTCACGGCTGTTGAACAGCTCGCGCCGGCTGGTCAGCCACTTCTTGAGGTTCTCGGCCCCGCCGACCTGGTCGATGGTGGCCGTCTCCGGGACGAACTCGATCAGCCCCGTCTGCCGGACCAGCAGCCGCTTCTCCTCCTGGATTTGGGAAACGCACTGCACGTCGAGCCGATTGTCGGAGATCGCGACGGCGCGGCGAAGCGCGTGCCGCGCCTCGTTCAGCGTCATGCCCTGCATCGACCGGGCCACCTGCGGCACTTCCTCGTCGGTTAGAGAGATCGTCGCGCCGGCGGACTGCAGTCGCTCCGCCTCCGTCCGAACCAGCTCCGCCAGCTCGTCGCCGCCGGGCAGCGGCAACCGGATGAACACCAACTCGCGGCTCAGCTCGTCGGGCACCACGCGGGCCACGGACGAGATGACGACGAACTTCCCGGTATCGAGGCACTCGTAGTAGAAGTCGCGGAGCCGGCGACGGAACTCCGGTGAATGCGTGATAAACTCCTCGGGGTCACAGAGGATCAACACGGTCGGACCGTCGCGCTCGATGAGCCAATCGATGGCCGCGCGGGGTGAGGTCAGATCGGGATGCGCCACGTCGTTGCCGGTGATTCCCTCGGTCACGCGCCAAACGCAGACGGGGCGGTCTCCGCCGGCCATGTCTCGGACGACCGATCGGACCAGACGAAGCGCACGGGCCTCTTCGGCGGACTGGATGTAGATCAGCGGGCGTCCCGCCGCGAGGGCGCCTTGCAGGTCGGCGACGGCTGACGTTTGCGGTGCCTGGGACATGGAGTCCTTTCCGCTTTGTGGCCCGGCCGCCTCGGCCGGGCAAGCTATGGACACGGCCGTGGGCGACCGTGCCACATTGTGACGGTTCGTCCAGGATTTGATACCCGAAAGGACGGGCCTTCGACGCACCCTTTCCCTCGCCGAACTGCCCGTATTGTGCATTCGAGGTATGAACGTGGCAACAGCCGGGCGTCCCTGGTTCACTATTTGCCGATGGCAGCATAGAATGGCCTGAAGACCCTTTCTCCGAAGCGAGTGGAAGCGGGAGGCGAAGCCCTTTGCGTCGTCCCTTCTTCTGCTCGGCATCGTTACCGTGGGCGCGCGATGGCCGAACGACTCCAGAAGATCCTGGCCCGGGCGGGTGTGGCCTCCAGGCGGGCGTGCGAGGAGTTGATCCTGGAGGGGCGCGTCCGCGTCAACGGCAAGCGCATGCAGGACCTTCCCGTCCTGGCCGACCCGGATGAGGACCGCATCGAGGTCGACGGGCGCCCGATCCGCTTCGAGCGAAAGGTCTACTTCCTGCTCAACAAGCCCAAGGGCGTGCTCTGCACGCAGAGCGACCCGTCCGGGAGGAAGCTCGCTTCCGACCTCTTGCCGGACGTCAAGGAGCGTGTCTACCCTGTCGGCCGTCTCGACGCCGACAGCAAGGGCCTCCTCCTGATGACCAACGACGGCGACCTGGCGGCGAAGCTCACGCACCCTCGCTACGGCGTGCCCAAGACCTATCGTGCCCGCGTGGCGGGTCGCATGACGCCGGAGAAGCTCGCGAAGCTCCGCGAGGGCATCTGGCTCAGCGAAGGCAAGACCCAGCCCGCCCGCGTGCGCCTGGTCTATGAGGGAGGGGACAACAGCGTCGTCGAGATCACGCTCGGCGAGGGGCGGAACCGTCAGGTACGGCGGATGCTGAGTCGCTTGGGCCATCGCGTCCGCGAGCTGACTCGAATTCGCATCGGCCCCCTCAGTCTCCGCGGGCTTGGCGTGGGGCAATCCCGCCCCCTCAAGCCGGCGGAATTGCGGGAGCTCAAGGAAGCCGCCGAGCGGCCCAAGCCCGCATCCCGCAGAACCGGCAAGAAGGCACGAGCGTCGGCCGGCAAGGCGTCGACAACGGAGACGAAGAAGGGTAAGAAGAAGCCAACGAAGCCGACAAGGCCGGGGAAGCGATCTGCGTCGAAACGAAGACGGCGGACGTAATAGGTGCTGCTGCGAGATCTGACGATGATGTGCCGGAGCCGCCGGATGCATCCGGCGCGAAGGCACGGGGCGGGATGAATGCCCCGGATTGCGCCATCGATTCTACGTGTGGTTTTACTGTTTTCTCGTCGCGAAGCTCTCGGCACCGTGCAGGAGTCTGCCGAACCTAAGCAAGGTATCCTCGGCGGTGACACTCGGAGAACGAACGATGACCAGTCGTGAACGTGTACTGACCGCGCTGAACCACGAGGAACCCGACCGTGTGCCGATGGATCTCGGCGGCTCGCTGGCCAGCACCATGGTTTCGCAGGCCTACCCGAAGCTGCGCGAAGCCCTCGGTCTCGAGATGCACGAGCACGCCGACGCGCGGCGGTACGCCTCGCTGGCCGACATCGAGGACGACGTCCGCGCCGCGCTCGATGTCGACATCGTCCACGGTCCGCAGGCGGCGGGCGCCGGCGGGGCCGTCCGGATCCTCTCGGACGATCGCTTCATCGACGAATGGGGCGTGCAATGGACCAAGCCGGAGGGCGGACACTACTACGTCGAGAAGCCCCCCTTCGCCGAGGAGGCCACGCCCCAAGCGGTCGAAAGGCATCCCTGGCTCGAGCCGAAGGACATGGTCAAGCTCGACGGCGCGGCCGATCATCTCCGCAAGATCCGGGAGGAGACCGATTACGCGATCACGCTGGAGCTGCGCGGACGGGTGCTCTCGCTCGGACAGTTCGTGCGGGGCTTCGAGGACTTCATGGTGGACCTCGCCGTCAACGAGCCCTTCGTGGAGGCCCTCTTCCAACGGACGACCGAGATTCAGCTTCAGGTGAACGACATCGTGCTTCGCGAGGTCGGCGACCTGATCGATATCGTCTACACCTCGGATGATCTCGGCGGACAGGGCGGGCCGCAGGTGAGTATGGAGTGCTTTGATCGCCTGCTCAAGCCGCACTTCGCCAAGATGTGGGCGCACATCCGCGGCAACACCTCGGCGAAGCTCATGCACCACTGCTGCGGGTCGGCCTACGCGTTCATCCCGGCGATGATGGAATTGGGCGTACAGGCCCTGAACCCGCTCCAGGTCTCCGCCGCCTACATGGACACGGCGAAGCTCAAGCAGGAATTCGGCGATCACCTCTGCTTCTGGGGCGGGGTGGATACGCAGTCCGTCATGCCGCGGGGCAGCAGCGAGGACGTGCGGCAAGAGGTGGCCCGGCGGATGCATGACATGGCGCCCGGCGGCGGATACATCTTATCGGCCGTGCACAACCTCCAGCCGGAGGTTCCCCCGGCGAACATCATCGCCCTGTTCGAGGCGGGCAAGGAATTCGGAACGTATCCCATCCAGGTGTGACCGGCTTGGAGAAGCAACCGACGTTGGGGGAAGGACCCCAAGAGTGCGCACCATTCCCCACCGCGCGCGTTTCCCCGCACGACGTGACCGATAAGATCCCCACCCGTTTGTCCCGCTCGCTCTATTGCATTCGTGCTGCAATTGGCACGGCATGTGCTTCCTTCTTGTCCCGTGTGGAATCAACACAGGTTGGCCCTAACGCGTGCTCGACCTGTTTTGTCTATAGAGCAGAACAGAGGGGGAAGAACAATGTGGTATATCCGAGTCATCTGCATGGTCGGCGTCATCGCGGCGGCACTCGCCAACGGCGGTTGGTCGGCCTTGGATACCGTTTGGGCGGGGTTCAACACACTGCGGATTACCGCCTGGTAGTCAGCCCGCCCGACGGCTTCCGCAGTTGCCCATCGATCGTGAATTCTAAGCAAGGAGTCCCGAAGCGGACCGCGAGCAGGCGAGCCCCAAAGGGTCATGGACATGCCCTTGCGGGGGGCTCACAGGTCGGCGCACTCGCGAAGTGCTCCGGCCGGCGAGCCCCGCACGACCGACGGCATGTCCGGGCCCGGCGCGTCTACTTGACCTCTCTGCCCGCCGCCCAGAGGCAGCCGCGGACGAGCAGCTTCTTGAACATGGGCTGCTCGACGGCCTTCGGGTCGTGACCGCCGGAGTTGTAGAAGATCCGCCCCTCGCCGTGCTTCTTCACCCACAGGGCGGGCATCAGCTTGCCCTTCCACAGGCCGTTGCCGAGGATCGTCTTTCCGTCGTCTTCGTAGACATGCAGGATGTACTGCTCGTCCGTGGTCATGTACTCCATGATGCCCGCGGTGATCGGGTGCTTGGCCTCCGTGATGCTGACCTGATAGGTGCGGTAGTGGGGGTGGGTCTTGAAGTAGCCGCCGACGAACTTGCGGTACTTCTCGCTGTCGCGGAAGGAGTCCGCGCCGCTGTGGAACGTGACGAAGCCGTTGCCCTTGGCGATGTGGTTCATCAGACCGTTGAGCTGTTCGTCGCTGATCTTCTCGACCGTCCAGTAGAACACGATGAGCTTGAAGGGCTTGATGCGTTCGGGCAGCAAGGCGTTCAGGTCGTTGTTGACCCGTGTGACATCGAACTTGCCCGTCGCCTTCAGGACCCGTTCGACAACGTCCCCGATGTTCTTCCAGTCGTGGATCTTCCCCCCGACGAGCAGCAACGTCTTGACCTTGCCGTCGTCGGCAGCGACGTTCGCCGGGGCCATCATGGCCAACACGACCGCGCCGAGGGCAAGCAGCCCGATCAGCCGAGAGAGTTCGCGATGTGATGTCATAGTTCATTCCTCCTGCGTGGATGGTTTCAATCTGTTTCAGGCGACCTCGCGCAGCGATAGACCTCACGAAGGTCGCTCTCGCGAGCACCCGCCGTCGCTGCGTGACGCGCGGGCTCGTCGTCGTGGCCGATCCTCGATGCCCGCGCGGGTGCCCGCTCCACGTGTATTGTGGCACGGGGACGCCAAGGCTGTCCAGCTACGCATTCCCTCGGGGTCTTGCTCACGCTCCATAGCGGCTTGCAATGCGCCAAGGGCTGACCTATACGTTGTGCCTTCACCGAACATCGGGAGCGGAAGGGCCTGTCCCTGCCCCTGATCGAGCAAACCATCTCGCCGTCCGAATGCCGGACGTGACGGCGCTGAGGCTCCTCCTCGGGGCTGACGTCCCCATTCGGAGGGATGACCGAATGACAACCAGCGGTTCCAACGCAGATGCCGGTTCGGCCTCCGTCGCCGAGCCTCGTCCCATCGCACCCGCGCAACGGATCGAGTCGGTCGACGTGCTGCGGGGCGTGGCCATCTTCGGGATCTTGCTGGCCAACATGTACTACTACGCATACCCGTTCTACATGCGCTACGCGCAGTATCTCGAATGGATCGAGGAGGATCCGACGGGCCACCTCATCGATCGCCTGGCCTACAACGTCTCCGTGACGTTCTTCTCCGACCCGCTCTATACGCTGTTCTCCCTTCTCTTCGGCTTCGGCATGGCGATGATGATGACGCGAAGCGACGATCCGTCGAAGGAATTCGCGTCGCTGTTCCTGCGACGCATGGTCGCTCTGCTCCTCATCGGCGTGGGGCACGTCGTGCTCTTGTGGCACGGCGACATCCTCATCACGTATGCCATCAACGGAACGTTGCTGCTGCTGTTCCGCAGGCGAGCGCAGCGGACGTTGCTGATGTGGGGGTGCGTGCTGGTCGTCGCGGGCGCATGCATCCGGCTCGCCCCGGAGGTGCTTCTCTTTGCGGCGACCCGCGCCCATCCGCCGAGCGCCACCCAGCCGTCCCCCGTACGACGCACGACCAAACCGGTTGTCCCGGCCACGGCCTCCGCGCCGGCGACCTCCTCGGCGCCGACGACGACGTCCGCTCCAACCACGCAGCCGGACCTGGTCGAAGCCTTCGATACCTGGCTGCGGACGAGCGTGGAGACCTATGAGCAAGGTTCGTTTCCGCGCACAATGCGGCAGCGGATCGTGGACTACATCATCTGGACCTTGCTGCTGCTCTGGCACCAGTACCCCACCGTGCTTGGCATGATGGTGCTGGGCGTGTACGCCCACCGGCAGGAGATCTTCCGAGACCCGCAGCGCCATCTCGGGTTGCTGCGAGGCTTGGCCTTGCTCGGTTTGGTCGTCGGGATCGGCGGGTGTGCGTGGCATGTCTACGCCAGGGTCAGTTGCCCGCTCGGTCCGATGAAGCCCGTCGACCTTGCCGGCGCGGTGGGATTCGCCGTCGGCGGGCCTTTCCTCTGTCTGGGCATCGCGTCTTCCTTTGTGCTGCTGCTGCGGGCGGCATCCTGGCAGCGGTGGTCGGCGCCGATCGCCTACGTCGGCAGGATGTCGCTCAGCAGCTACCTACTCCAGTCCCTGATCTGCTCCCTCATTTTCAACGGCTATGGCCTGGGATACTATGCTACACTCGGTCCGGCGGCCGGTTTGGTGCTGGCCGTGGCGATCTACGCGGCGCAGGTGCCGATGAGCGTATGGTGGCTGCGGACGTTCCGGTTCGGCCCGATCGAGTGGCTGTGGCGGACGCTCACGTACGGTCGATCCCTTCCTGTGCGGGTTCAGCGACCGCGTGACACATGAGCGGGAGATGTCCTCCGCGCGAGGCGCGTTTACGCTGAAAGAGAGGAACAGCATGCGACCCGAACGATCTCTGTCCCGGAGAGGCTTTCTGCAGCAGGCGATCGCGTCCGGCGGAGCGGCCGTCGGAGCCCCGTGGATCGTCTCGCCTTCGGCCCTCGGTGCGGCCGACACCGTCGCCCCAAGCGGCCGCGTGACGATCGGCCTGATCGGGGTCGGCCGAATCGTCATGCACTCGAACCTGCCGTACTTTCTCGGCCAGAAGGACTGCCAGGTAGTGGCCGTCGCCGACGTCGACGCCTGGCGCCGCGACCAGGCCCGAAAGCGCATCGACAAGCATTACGCCGGCGCGAAGACCGGCGGTGCCGGAAAGGGCTGCGCCGCCTACACCGACTTCCGCGAGCTGCTCGCGCGGAAGGACATCGACGCGGTGATGATCTCGACGCCCGACCACTGGCACGTTCCGATGGCCCTCGAGGCCGTGCGGGCCGGCAAGGACGTATGTCTGGAGAAACCCATCACGCGGACCATCGCCGAGGGGCGTGAGCTTGCCGATGCGGTCGCCAAGCACAAGCGCGTGTTCCGTACCGACAGCGAGTTCCGCTCGAACAAGATGTTCCATCGCATGTGCGAGTTGGTCCGCAACGGGCGGATCGGCCGGCTCAAGGTCATCCATGTCGGCGTGCCCGGCACCGACGTCGGCTGCCCGCCGCAGCCGGAGATGCCGGTGCCGAAAGAGCTGGACTACGAGCGGTGGCAAGGCCCCGCGCCGCGTGCACCCTACACGCTCAAACGCGTGCACCCGCGGCACGGGTACGGCAGGCCCGGGTGGATGCGACATCTGTTCTACTGCGACGGCATGGTCACAAACTGGGGCACGCATCTCAACGACATTGCCCAGTGGGGCCACGATACCGACCGTACCGGCCCCGTCGAGGTCGAAGCCCGTGGCACGTACCCGCCGCCCGAGAGCTTCTGGAACGTCCTGCTGAACTTCGAGGCGGAGTATCGCTTCGCCGACGGCGTCCGCATGACATACAAGACAGACCATCCCTTCGTCCGCTTCGTCGGCGATGAGGGGTGGATCCAAGGCGACTACCCGAAGACGCTCAAGGCCGAGCCGGCCTCCATCCTGAAGTCCGAGATCAAGCCGGACGAGGTTCACCTGCCGCTCAAGCATGAGAAGCGGGACTTCCTCGATGCCGTCAAGACGCGCGGGCAGACGCTCGAGGACGCGGAGGTCGGGCACCGAACGACCTCGCTCTGCCACCTGGCCCACATCGCGATCTACGTGGGCCGCAAGCTGGAGTTCGATCCGAAGAACGAACGCTTCCCCAACGATCCGAAGGCCTGCAAGATGCTGGGCCAACGCATCCTCGCCCCGCCGGGAAGAGGGTAGGGGGCTATCGCCCCAGTGCATTATCGCGCGGACTTGGCTCGTCGTACCTTCGTCCGGGTGAGCGCGATCAGGCCCGCAAACAGGAGGAGACCCGTTCCCGGCGCCGCAGCGGCGCAGCACGCACCACCCGATGTGACCTCCGCCGGAGGTTCCACCCCGTTGTTCGGATCATCGACAGGATCCTGGCCCGGGTCTTGCGGATCATCATCTACGGGCGGGGGGAGGTCGTTGTCGAAGACCGTCACGCGAACGGACGCTATCGTGATGCCGTTGTAGTATCCGTCACTGCTCGATGCCGAATGCGTCAAGGTGGACTCCACCGTGTCGGCCTCATCCGTGGCCTCGTCCACGGCGGAGACGGTCACGGTTTGCGGTGTGGACCAGTTCCCGGACGAGAAGGTCAGAGCCGTCGGAACCGTCGACACCTGTCCGTCGGAGGCGATGGAGATGGCGACCTGCGCCACGGGCTCCGATGTGAGCACGATCGTATAGGCGTCTGTCGCGCCGCCTTCGGTCACTTGCGTGGATCCGCCGGATTCGGTGAGGGTCACGCCGGCCGTATCGTCGTTCGTGATCGTTACGGTGGTGGGATTGCGGGCACTGCCCAGCGTGGCGCCGTTCACGTCGGAGAGGGTGAACGAGAGCGTTTCATCGGATTCCTGAACGGCGTCGCCGGCGACCGTCACCTGCACGGGCTTCGACGTCTGACCCGGTGTGAACGTCAAGACGGTGTCGACGGCGGTATAGTCGACGCCTGCCGTGGCCGTGCCGTCGCTGGATCGCACGCGCACGGTAACCGTTTCGGCCGAGGCCTGGCTGAGAGAGACCGTCGTCGTGATGGTGCCGTCGTTTTCGGCGCCCGTGTATGAGGCAACGTTGAAGTCGACCGTCGGCCGGGTGATTACGAAGGCGACCGCGCCACCGTTGGCGGTGGTCCAGGCTCCGTCGGTGAACTCGTCGTTGCTTCGCACACGCCAGTAGTAGCTGCCGACCGGTAGGGTTTGTCCCGCGGCTCCGACAGTGTAGCAGCCGTCGCCCTCGGCCTGACCGACCGTGAAGCCGGCCGAACCGGGCGTCAGATGATCGGAGGTATAGTCGACAACGGGCGAGCTGAAATCGGCGTCGTTATCGATCTGGATGCGATAGGCGAGCGTGTTGTCCGGGTCGGTGTCGGTTTGCGTAAACGTCAGGGCCGGCGCGGTCTCGGTGCCGGATGCCCCGTTGACGTAGGTGGCGGGACCGAGCGAAGAGGGCGCGTCGGGCGCGGTGTTCGGCGGCGGGAAGTAGGCGAACCCGCCCTGGCACGTCGTCCCGACGGAGATGAACTCTCCGCCGGCAGCCAGACCGGATCCGTCTATGGCAAGGTCGAGGACCGCTCCGTTCGGCCTGGGGTTCCATGCATCGAGCGCGGCCGTGGACGGATCGACGCCGACGAGCTTCGATCGGTACTGCCCGCCGACGGAGTTGAAGTATCCGCCGACGTAGACCAGGCTCGCCCCCGATGTGACGGTCGAGACGGTCGCCGCGGCGTCGGGGTCCCAGGGAGTCGGGTTGTCGGTGGCGATCTCGACGGCCGCGACGTGACCCCGTGCATTGCCTCCGATGTTCGAGAGGTTTCCCCCTGCATAGATGGCCGTTCCGTCCGTAGACTTGTCCAACGCGTAGACGAAGGCGTCGGCGTTCGGATTCCAGGCGGTGGCGTTGCCCGTCGTGGCGTCGAGCGCGGCGATGTAGTTCCGTGCCTGTCCGCCGATGGTGCCGAACTGCCCACCGATGTACACCGTCGAGCCGTCGACGAGCAGCGCATTCACCGGGGCATCGGCGCTCGGGTCCCACGGCGTCGCGTTGCCGGTTGCGGCATCGATGGCGGCGATGCGGTTTCGCACATCCACCCCCATGGTCGTGAACATCCCGCCCGCGTAGACGATGTTGCCGTCGTCCGAGAGCGCGAGACAGTACGTCCAGCTTCCTGCCGTGGGGTCCCAGGCGGTGAGGTTGCCCGTCGAGACATCCAGTGCGGCTAGACAACTTCGCGGCTGACCACCGATGCCGTTGAACAAACCGGCGACGTACAGCGTGTTGCCGTCCGGAGAGACGACGAGGTCGCGAACCGTGTTGCCCGCGCCGGGGTTCCAGGCCAGCAGCTCGCCGGTGCCGCCGTTGATCGCGGCGATATAGTCCCGCTGCTCGCCGCCGACGAGGGCAAAGTAGCCGCCCACGTAGACCTTCGTGCCGGATATGGCCATCGCATAGACGGTGCCCCCGGGCACGGGATCCCAGGCCGATGGGTTCGCGTTCGTCAGATCGAGCTCGGCCAATCGCGTTCGCGACGTGCCGGAGATCGTGAAGAACTGGCCGCCCACGAAGAGTGACGATCCGGACAGGGCCATCGCACGGACCGTGCTGCCGGGCAAGGGTGCCCAGGCGGTCAGGTTGCCCGTGGTCTTGTCGATCTCCGCAAGGAACCGTCGCCCCGCCCCACAGATCTGCGTGAATGCGCCGCCGACATAGATCGTGTCCGCGCCGGGGCGCTCGAGCAGGGCGTAGACGTTGTTGTTCGCGCCGGGATTCCAGGCAGTGGCCGACCCCGTCGTCGCGTCGAGCGCGGCGATGCGGTCCCGACTTTGGCCGCCAATGTTGGTGAAGCTCCCTCCGACATACACGGTGCTGCCGTCCGACGAAGGCAGGATGATATCCACGTTGTTGTTCGCGGTGGGATCCCAGGCGGTCAGATTGCCCGTCGAGATCTCAAACGACGCGATGCGGTCTCGCGGCTGCCCCGCGATGGTCGGGAAGTTGCCTCCGACATAGAGCGTATTGCCGGATGCTGCGACCGTTTCCACCGTCGCCGTCGGAGCCGGGTCCCAGCTCGACACCGCGCCCGTTTCGGCATCGATGGCGACGAGCCGAGCGTGCGCTGCGCCCCCGACATTCGCGAAGCTCCCGCCGGCGTAGAGCGTCGAGCCCGAGAGCGCAAGGGAGGTGACCGTGGCGTCCGCGTCGGGATCCCACGCCAGGTCCAACGAGCCGTCGGATTGGATGTGAGCAAGCCGATTCCGCGGTACACCGTTCACGCCGAGGAAGTCGCCGCCGATGAACCATCCCCCGTTGCCGTCGGGCTCGATCGCGTAGACCGTGCCCGCCACCTTGGGGAAGGCATAGTCCGGTAATCCGGTAGTCGCATCGACACAGGCCAAACTGCCCGTCGGCATTCCCACGCGCCGGAAACTCCCACCGATGAAGATGGTATCGCCCGTCTTGACCACGGCGTTGACGGTTCCGTTGGGCACGACGAACCGTCGGTCCGGCATGGATCGCTGGGCTACGGCAGGGCAGGGAAGGGCGAGGACGACAACGAGTGCTGCCGGCACGAGAGCGGTGTAAGCCGTGTTCAGAAAGCAACGTACTGTCTTGTTGGACATCCCGGTGCGCCTCCTCGTGCATCCGGCAAAGCTCGGTAAGCGCCAAGCCGGTCCCTCGGCTTCCCACATTTACCGGTCCGGCGTGCATGCGCTTGTGATCTCGAGAAGCGGGACGATTCTGCATCCGGTTGAGCGGCGCGCACCCTGACAGGCGCCGTAGGTAGCGTCGGTCGGGATTCGGCCCGTTTTCAGCTATCTTGCTGGAAAACGAGCCACAATGCGTTCGCAAGCGGGTCAGGCCCGGATCTTTCGCGCGGTTGGGATGTGGAAGCAAGACCACGAGTCTCCATGGAGAAAGGGCTGATCCGGGAGCACCGAGTCGGCCCAGTGGGTCGTCTTGTCGTCGGGCGTTCCGCGGCCGGCTCGCGCAAGCCTCGCCCGCCTCGCTGGAGTAGAACGCGAACCACAAAGGCATTGCCGTCGCTTCGGCCGTAGAGGGAGGCTTCGGTGCTGTCTATGGCGAACGACGTCGCAAGGGGATCGAACGTGTCGGCGTGTGTCGACCGACGGGCCTCGTGCGTTGCGGGTGCGGGCAACTTCTGACATCGGATTGCGATGGCCGCTGATCGACAATGCCCTCAAGCAGCTTTTCGAAGCGAGGATGGGCGCCGACCCCTGCGTGGGGACACCGGAAGCACGAGTCTCGTCAGGGCCGGAGGCCCGGTGGAACATAGCCCAGGGCGATGCGAAGCGAGCCCTGGGAAACGAAGCGATGGGGTTCGATAGCCCTCGAAGAGGGCGACGGAATGCTTGTTGCACTTGGCGGGGGGAGGCCTACAATCGTAGGGGTATCGGCGCCTCCAAGGACTCTCCACGTTGAGCACACAGACCGACCGAGAACGCCTGCAGCAGATGGCCGAGCAGATCTTTGATCTCATGGTGCTGAGTTGGGTGCCCGAGCCGACCTTCCAGGATGCCCAGCCGGACCTGAGCGAGCCGGAGATCCTGACGCTTCAATGCTTCAATGCCTCTCGCGCTTGGAGTCGATGAGCGTGGGACAGCTACAAGAGATGATTCAGGTCTCCCCGACGAAGATGTCCCGCGTCATCCGGAGGCTCGAGCGGGAGGTCGACGAGCCGCTGATCGAGTGCAGCCTCAATCCGAAGGACCGCCGCAAGTACGACGTCTCCATCACCAAGACCGGCAAGAAGGTGTTCAACGAATTCCGTATGGCCAAGCTTGCGGGCATCATGGGCGTGCTCGAGGACATGCCCGAGTCGGACCGCAACGACTTCATGCGGCTCCTCAACGACATCTACCAGCGACTGCTTCAACTGCACTTGTCTCGGCGGCCGTAGCATCGGCCCCGCGCAAAGCGAGCCACCTCACCGGGGCCACCGCCTGCGCAAGACCGCCAATCCCGGCAGCAGTGCGGCCGTCATGAGCAGGGGCATCATCCCGGCGCTCCCACACTTGAACTTGGCGGCCACCTCCCAATCGCGATCCATCGTCAAGTACAGGACCGTGTTGGTGTCGGAGAAGTTGTTGTTCGCGTCGAGGGGGTCCGTCACCTCCCACTTGTTGAACCCCTTGCCGGCCGGCCAGGGGTTGGCCACCAGCACGACCTCGGTCCCGGTCGTGAACCGCCAGGCGCGCTCCTCGGGGTAGGTGTTGGGATCGTCTTCGTCGAATCCGTTCGGGTCGAACGGGTCGTTCGGATCGCGGAGCATCGCCCCGTCCGGATCGATGGTCACGAAGCCGTTCTCCGGATGAGCGATCGTCAGGTCGAGGCGTTCGGGATCGGGATTAAACTGCCCGGTCCGGGCCTCGACATGGTCGATGGCGAACTCGGATGGGAAGCCGTTCCCTCGATCCTGATCCGACGTTGAGGCGAACGCGCAGATTCCCTCCGGCCAATACCAATCCCCGTTCGGATCGGGGTTGCCGCCCGAGTCGCCGATATTCCACAGACCACCCAGTTCCCCCTCGGCGACCCACTTCTCCCCCCAATCGTACTTGTCGCCCTGCCACACCGCCCCGCGGAGGTACTTGCCGTTCGGGTCGCCCGAGTCGGTGTTCGGGTCCTGATCAAACTGCATGAGCATCCAGAAGCCGGTACGTTCCCAAACGTTCAAGTCCTCTCCCCCGAAATTGGGGCCGGCATAGGTGGTCGGGAGGGGATGGAGCCGTACGGCTCGGTCACCATTGTCCGGTATGGACGGGTAGTTCGCCCAGTCCGCGTGATCCGGGTCGATCCATACGTCCCGCAGCGCAGCGCCGGTCAAGGCCGCAACCGATCCCAACGATATGTGATGCGGGGGCATGTTCGGGTACTCGGGATGGAACCACGTGGCGAAGCGGAACTGGAAGGTCAGGCCGGTCCAGTTCGCGTCGTCGAGGTGCATCATCATCAAGGCCACACCCGCATCGTCCGCGGGGTCGTCGTCGTTCGGATCGTAGTTGGGGTCGTAGTAGCCGGAGTGGCCGTCTGCCACCGGATCGTAATAGCCGGTGTAGTAAATCCACGCCAGGGCATAATGATCGGTCGCATCGCCCCACCACGTCGGGCTGGTGTTGGGGTCGGTGTCGCCGCACTTCACGTAGAAGCCCGTCGCCCCTTGTTGGGTGAAGAAGTGCTTATCCGCCCACAGGTTGACGGCCGTATCCGCAACAGAGTCACTGCCGAGGCTCACAATGGCTCGGCCTACAACGGAGGGGAGTACGGCTTCTACATCGACAACAACGTTGCCACGTCGCACGGCACGCCCGTGACCAGCGAAATCCACGATCTCGACTACAGCCAGTACCCCGATCTCTATGAGCCGTACCTGTGGAAGCGGGGCGGCATCTGCTGCTATGACGGGCACGCCGAGTTGATGCGGGACATCTGGCCGACCCAGTCCCGGACCGGCGAGGACCATGGGGCCTTTCGGGGGGAGGCCGACCGATACGCACGCTTCTTCGAGGAGTTCGCCGCCCTCTCGGAGTACGCCGTGTGGATTTCCTACGGTCAGCGCGGCATCGACCCCCGTCAGATGCAGGGCGAGCCGGTGGCCTGGCCTGTCAACCCGCCGGGGTAGGCTCCACGCCCCAGAGACGCCATCACGGAGAGCACAACCTCGATTTCGATGCCGGAACGGAGGCGCGCGTCCTTTCGTAGCGCCACCGACATCCCCGTGCGGACACGATCGCAAGCGGGTAGACTGCGCGTGTTGGTCGGGCGTCGGCTCACGGTGCAAGCCGACGCTCGCAGGTTGGTCGTTGGTCTTCAGATTCAGGGAGCTCTCACCATGCGCTGCCTCTCGTTCCGCTTCACCGTCCTCGCCCTTGTCGCTGCAAGCTCGACCGCACTCGCCGCCGAGCGACCCGCCCGCGCGATCCTGTTCCTCATCGACGGCGTGCACTGGCAGGCGCCGCAACGCCTGAATCTGACGAACATGCAGGCCCTCGCCAAGCAAGGGTGCTACTTCAAGCGGGCGTACTGCCTCGCTCCCGACCACCCGACGACGGGCGCGTACGGGAAGGTCCACACCACCTCCGTGCCGAACCCGACGCTGCAATCCGGCACGCTGTTCATTCGGCCGGATTCGCGGATGATCCAGGAGTGCTTCTGGCCCGAGCAGCTCACCGCCCACGTCGTGAACATCCTGGCCTATCGTTCGCTGAACGGCGGCTTCCATTTCTCGGTGATGCTCAACGGCGGCACCGACGCCGAGAGCGTCGATTGGGCGCTGAGGATCCTGCGTAAGGCCGACGTCCGCTTCGCGCGGTTCCACCTGCAAGACCCCGGCTCGGCCGGCACGCAGTCGACCAAGGTCACCGACGACGTCCCGTGGCGGGGCAACATCTGGGGCGAGGGCTCGCCGTATATCGAGAAGCTCCGCAAGGCCGACGAGCTGCTCGGGCGGTTCGTCGACGCGCTCAAGGCGATGAACAAGTGGGACGACACGTTGCTGGTCGTAATGCCCGATCACGGCCAGGCATCGCAGGGCTGGCATCCGCCGATGCAAGAAGAAGGGTGGATGCTGCCGCTGATCTTCGTCGGGCCGGGCGTGGCCAAGGGCCGAATCTTCAACTACGCCGAGACGATCGACGTCGCCCCGACGATCTGCGATCTGATGGGCGTCGATCCGCCCACGACGGGGCCCGGTTCGGGCGTCGTGCTGGAGGAGGTCAAGGCGGACTTTCGCGGCGATCAACCGAAGCGACCGCAGCGCGTCCGCACGATCAACGAGCAGATCCGCGACTATCGACTGCTGCGGAGCAAGCTACTCGTCCTCGCCCAAAACGACGCCGTGGCCGAGCGCGCGGTCGTCCTCGCCGGGCGTCAGTTCTACGGCATCGACCGCATCTTCGACTGGCACGAGGTCGGCCCGGTGGAGAGGCTCATCGAGACGAACCGCCAAGTGCTGAAGGACCTCCGCGCCGCCCTCGCCGCGGCGGAGCGGCGGCGATGATCCTGCTTGCGTCGGACTGGGCCGGGTGGCCCAAGGCTTCGGCCGAGGGGGTCCATCGCTCGCGCGATGGCGACGCGAATCTCCGCACGAATTCGTGTTCCCCACCTGGCAAGGTGGGCCCCCACCTCTGAAGAGGTAGGCCACCCAAACCTCGCTGGCTCGCCACACATTCTTGCAGACCGCTTAACGTCGCCGAACCGCGCAGCATGAATGCCGCGGCTCGAGCAGAAGTCGGGGTCCCCACTGGCGAATCCCAGCCCGCCACGCTACAACAGTGGGAACACCCGTTCGCAAGACCGACGAAGCAGGCCCCCTGTCGAGGAGCACCCCATGACCAGACCACGATCCTCACAGAACGACCCAAACGCGGGAAGCGAGGCCCTCTCCCGCCGAACGTTCCTCGAGCTCTCGGGCTCGTCGGCCCTGGCGGCATCCGCGGCGATGCTGACGAACGTCGGGCGCGCGTACCCGGCCGACGCAACGAAGACGATTCGCATGGGGGTGGTCGGCGGCGGATTCGGTGCGTCGTTCCACTGGCACGAGCACCCGAACTGCACGGTCACCGGCGTAACCGATCTGCTGCCCGAGCGACGCGAGCGGCTCAAGAAGCACTACAAGTGCGACAAGGTCTACGAGTCGCTCGAGCAGATGATCGCCCAGGCCAAGGACATCGACGCGGTGGCCGTCTTCAGCGGCGCGGTCGACCACGCCAGGCACACGAAGCTGTGCATGGATCGCGGGTGGCACGTCGTCAGCGCGTGCCCCGCCTGCGGGACGATCGAAGAGGCCCAGATGCTCAAGGAGCTGAAGGAGCGAACGGGCCTGAAGTACATGATGGCGGAGTCGAGCTACTACCGACAGCCCTGCATCTACGCCCGAAACCTGTTCAAGGAGGGTGGCTTCGGCGACCTGTTCTACACCGAGGCGGAGTACTACCACGACCGCGGCGATCTGAAGAAGCTCGTCGAGAACAAGAAGTCGCGCTTCTACCACCCCAAGACCGGCAAGCCGACGTGGCGTTGGGGCTTCCCGCCGATGCGCTACCCGACGCACTCCGTGGCGTTCCTGGTCGGCGTGACGCGGGAGCGGGTCACCAAGGTCTCGTGCCTCGGCTGGGGATCGGGCGATCATCCGTTCCTCGCCGACAACGCGTACAAGAACCCGTTCTGGAACGAGGCCTCCATGATGCGGACCGACAAGGGCCATATGTTCCGGTGCAACGTCTTCTGGCTCTGTGCGGCCGGGGGCGAGCGGGCCCAGTGGTACGGCGATAAGGCGACGCTGTACATGGCCAACGGCGGGCTGCATCCGGCCGTCAAGCGAGACCGCATGAAGGGCGTGGTGAAGGACTTCAACATTCCGGAATACTGGAAAACCGACATGCTACCCGAGCCGATGCGGCACAAGTCCGGTCATGGCGGGTCGGCGGTGTTCCTCTCGGCCGAGTTCGTCAATGCGCTGCTGGAGGACCGCGAGCCGGCCATCGACCTGTACGAGTCGCTGGCGATGACCGTCCCGGGCATCGTGGCGCATCAATCGGCGCTGAAGGAGGGGGAGCAGCTCGCCGTGCCGCAGTTCGATCCGAAGAAGAAGTAACCGAGGAGAGACCATGCCCATCCCCGAACGCGGAATGACCAAGGACGAGATCCTTAGTGCGCTCCAGTCGTTCAAGGAGAACGACCTGAACTGGCGCTCCGGCAAGGTACTGGGCTTCACGTACCAGCCCGGCGCGGACGCCGAGGAGGTCACCAAGGCCGCGTACATGATGTACCTCAGCGAGAACGCCCTCGACCCGACGACGTACCCCAGCGTCCTCCGGCTCGAGCGGGAGATCGTCCGCACCGTGGCCGACCTGCTCCGCGGCGACGAGAACGTCGTCGGCAACTTCACCTCCGGCGGCACCGAAAGCATCCTGCTGGCGATCAAGACCGCGCGGGACAAGATGCGGGCCGACCGCCCCCACATCCAAGAGCCCGAGATGGTCCTGCCGCTGACGGCCCATCCCGCATTCCGCAAGGCCGGCGCCTACTTCGACGTCAAGCCCGTATTCGTGCCCTTCGACCGCGAGACCTTCAAGGCCGACGTCGAGGCGATGCGCGAGGCCGTGACAGACAACACAATCCTGCTGGTCGGTTCCGCCCCGGGCTACGCCCAGGGCGTGGTCGATCCGATCGCGGAAATCGGTGCGCTCGCGCAAGAGAAGGACCTGCTCTTCCACGTCGACGGGTGCGTGGGCGGCATTCAGCTCTCGCTGATGCGGCGGATGGGCGAGTACGACGTGCCGGACTTCGACTTCTCCGTGCCGGGGGTGACGAGCATCTCGGCCGACCTGCACAAATACGGCTATGCGGCCAAGGGCGCCTCCACGATCCTCTATCGAAACAAGAAGATTCGGCGGCATCAGATCTTCGCCAGCACCGCGACCACGACCTACGTGCTGATCAATCCGACGCTGCTGAGCACGAAGTCGGGCGGGCCGATGGCGGGTGCGTGGGCGGTGATGCAGTACCTCGGCGAGGAGGGCTATCGCACGATGATCCGCGAGGTGATGGACGTAACCCGGCGGATGATCGAGGGCGTGCGGGCGACGGGCGAGCTACGGATCCTCGGCGAGCCGATCGTCCCGATGTTCTCGATGGCGTCGGATTCGATCAACGTCTTCCAGCTCGCCGACGAGATGACCAAGCGCGGCTGGTACCTCCAACCGCAGCTTTCGACGCCGTATTCGCCGCCGAACCTGCACATCTCGGTGAACAGCAACACAACGCCCGTGGTCGACGAATTCGTGCAGGACCTGCGAGGGGCCGTCGAGACGGTCAAGAACGACTATGTCCCGTTGGATATCGCCGAGGTGAAGGCGCAGATCCAGGCGGCGCTCGACCAGGCCGGACCCGAGGCGTTCGGTCAGATTCTGGCCATGGGCGGCATCCAGGGCACGACACTGCCGAGCGAGATGGCGCTGATCAACAGCGTCATGGACGCCCTGCCCGACGAGGTCTGCGAGGACCTGCTCGCGGGATTCATGAACGATCTATACATCTGAGCGAGCGTGACTACTTCTTGGCCACAATCGAGATGCTGGACGCTACGCCCTGGAGTTCCTCCGCCCACTCGCCGGTGATCGGATCGATACAGGCCTGCTCGGCGGAGTAGACGTGCTCGCTGAGGATCTCGACAGACTCGAACCCTGCTGCACGGATCGCGCCCAGGTAGTCTTCTCTCTGCATCGCTCCCGCGACACAAGCCGCGTACAGGCCTGCGTGTTGGCGGATTTCCTGGGGCAGTTCCCTGTTGAGTACGATGTCGCTGACGACCATTCGGCCCCCGGGCTTGAGAGTGCGATGAACCTCGCGAAATACCTTTGGTTTCTCCGGTGAGAGGTTGATTACGCAGTTGGAGATGACGAGATCCACCGAGTTCGAATCGACGGGCAGATCCTCGATTTGCCCCGTGCGAAACTCGACGTTCTCCAAACCGCTACGTTCTCGGAATCTTTCGAAGTTCTGTTTCGCAAGGTCGACCATCTCCGGCGTCATGTCCACTCCAATGACGTGCCCGGACTCGCCGGCCTGCTCAGCGGCCAGAAAGACGTCCCGGCCCGCTCCGCTGCCGAGGTCGACGACGATGTCGCCGGCCCGGACTTGAGCGAAGGCCACCGGATTTCCGCACGACAATCCCAGGTCTCCCTGCGGGGGCACCGCCTCCGTGTTGCCGCAACAGGAGGAGGCAGAGCAGCACGAGGATTCCTGCTTGGCCACGTTTCCGTATGCGTCACGGACCATTGCATGGACGTCCCGTTTACGCGTCATTGCCCCGTTCCTTTCTTCCCTTCGGGCTCGATCGCATCCGGGAGTGTTTCCACGAACGCACGGATGTCATCTCGAACCCTTCTGTAATGTACCAAAGCTTCGTCCTCGCTCTTTGCCGATTCCGCCAGCTTCGGCGGGTCATCAAACCCGACGTGGACCACGCGCGTCCCTCCGGGAAAGACCGGGCAATGCTCGTGCGCATGGCCGCATACCGTTACGACGCAATCGAACCTGACGTTCGACAACTCGTCAACGTGCTTCGAGCGATGATTTGACATGTCGATACCGACTTCCGCCATCACCTTGACGGCCAGCGGATTCAATCCTTGCGGAGAGACGCCAGCGGAGTGCGCCTCGATGGCGTCGCCCTTGAGATGGCGCGTCCATCCTTCGGCCATCTGCGATCGGCACGAGTTTCCCGTGCAGAGGATCAAGACGCGCTTCT
>CAZKCX010000006.1:12191-27924 GCA_964550865.1 uncultured Planctomycetales bacterium | reverse complement strand
CGTTGACGCCCTCGAAGAACGCGATGACGGGCGTGCCCTTCTCGCCGATGGTGGTCAGCACGGCCCCGAAGACCAGCGAGAAGACGATGATCGGCAGCATCTGCATCTCGGTCAGCGACTCGAAGATGTTCGTGCCCACGAAGGACAGCACGATGTCCGTCCAGCCGATCTCCGTCTTGGCCTGCACGTCCTCGGGGATCTCGATGCCCTCGGTCGGGACGTCCACGCCTGGCTGGAAGATGCCGACGCAGATGATGCCGATGATAACGGCCAAGGAGGTCGTGACGGTGTAGTAGAGGATGGTCCGCAGGCCGACGCTGCCGAGGCGGCGCACGTCACCCAGCCCCGTGATGCCGACGACGACGGACGCGACCACGAGCGGGACGACGATCATCCGCAGGGCATTGAGGAAGAACTCGCCCAGGACCTCCACAGCGACCATCTGCTCGCCGAAGACCGCCAGCGAGACGCCCGCGCAGACGATCCCGACGACGATGCCGATCATGATGATGTTGGACTCTCGATGCGTCATGGGCTGCCTGGTCGCGCGGTTGTCGATTCCGGGGCTGGGCTATCGTAGCGGCCGCAAAGCGTGCTCACAAGCGGGTGGGACGACGAGGAATCAAATCGGATTCGCATCGTCGGTTCCGTAAGTTTCTCCCTCTTGCGATGCGACGCGAAATCCGATAGGCGGTATAATACGATGCCGTTCCGAGCCGACAGGGATCGGCTCGGAACGGCAAACGCTGGGCTCGCAACGAGGGTGGATTTCATGAACGCACTACGAGTCGGTCTGCTCGCGATGCTTCTTGTCCTGTGTGGGCTGGGATTCTCGCCGGCCGTCGCGCAGGACGATACGAACGGCGGCGGAGGTTCCGGCGGCGACGCCAGCGAGCTCGTGCCGAACCAGACGTTCGGCAGCGTCAAGGCCGGGGCGCTGGGGCGACGGGCGCCGGGGAACTGGGTGTCCCGGGCGATCCCGCGCAATCCGGACATCACGCGTGAGGATCCCCACGGGGAGGACTTCCTCCCGCAGCTCTACGTGGCGCTGCTCGAGACGCTGCTCACCGAGATCGAGACCTTCTTCAACACGATCATCGCGGCCCTGGACTTGAGCACGCTGCTCGGCGGCCTGACCGACGTGATCAGTGCCGCACCGCAATCGCACGAGACTCCGGAAGGGCTTCTTGCCCCGACCTTCGCGCCCTCCGTCGACCCGCGACGAGCCAGCCCGGCGCCGACGTGAACCCGTCGCCTAAGCTACCTGGAGGAATGTTTGCACAGGTAAGGGAGCTTGGGTGGCCCACCTCTTCACTTGTGCCGTCTTCAACCCTGAGGCTCAGACCCGAAGGGAGCTTCGTCGAGGTAGAGGTGGAGGACACGAATCTCCGGCCAAATTCGGGTTCCCCACGGCTCCCTCGACAGGGCTCGGGACAAGCAAAGCTATGGGCCACCCAGATGCAGGTTCCTTCGGACGCACCGTTCAACCTTTTTTGAAAGCAGCTTAGACTCCGCGTAGGCAAGCCTGTCCCACCGAAACGATCGCCGCTATGATCTGCGGCGATCATGACGAGACCCGAGCCCACAACCCCCGAGGCACCCGACGCGCTTGAGGACGCCTCGGTCGCCAACGCCGCCGAAACAACGACCCCGCCGACGTGGAAGCTCGGCCTCCAGGTCAAGATCAGCTACGGCATCTCGACGTTCGGCAACGGGCTCTTCGAGTTCTCGCTGAACCTCTGGCTCTTCTACTTCTACACGGACATCGTGGGGTTGTCTCCGATGGTCGTTGGCATCGTGGTGCCCGCGGCGATCTTCATCGACGCCCTCACCGACATCCCCATGGGATGGATCAGCGACCGGACCCGCACGCGGTGGGGCCGCCGTCGCCCGTACATCCTCCTGGCATCGCTCTTCTACCCGCTGGCGTACTTCGCCCTGTTCAGCCCCCCCGAGGGCGCGGGTGCCTTGTATCTCTTCCTCACCGCGTCGGCCTACTACCTCGGGGCGACGCTCTACCTCGTCCCCTATAACGGACTCGGCACCGAGCTCACGCTCGACCACCATGAGCGGACGTCGCTGATGGCGTACCGACAGGGCTTCTTCATCGTCGGGCTCGTTTTGGGGGCGTTCGTCAAGGTTCTCGTCGATCAGTTCAGCGACGAGCGAACCGGCTTCTCCTCCGCCGCCGCGATCTCCGGCGTGATCATGATGCTGACGATGTGGGAGTCCGTCCGCGGCACGTTCGAACGCCGCGAATTTGCCGAAGCGTCGTGGAAGGACGCGCGACCGGCACCCGCGCGCGGCACGGTCCCTGCCGGAACCGCCGAAAGATGGCCGCTGTTGCGGGCGATGCTCCGCAACAAGCCATTCCTCATCGTCTTGCGCACGTTCGTCATCTATAACATCAGCATCCTGGTGCCGGTTGTGGTCGGCATGCAGGTCGCCAAGCACTGGCTGCGGGCCGAACACGTCTTCCCCTACGCCGTACTCGGGTTCCTCGTGTGTGGCGTGGTGGCCGTGCCCATCTGGACGATGATCTCCAAGCGAATCGACAAGCGCCCGACGCTGATCATGGCATTTGCGTTGGCCAGCGCATCCGTGGTGCCGATGGTGTTGCTCTCGCCCGATCGCATCTGGCTCTTCTTTGCGGTGCTGGGCGTGATGGGCCTGGCCTTCGGCGGGTTCATGACGCTGCCCATGTCGATCATCGGCGACACCGTCGACTACGACGAGTACCTCACCGGCCGACGACGCGAGGGCATCTACTGGGGCACGGCCGAGTTCAGCCGAAAGATCACGCAGGGCGCGGCCTATTTCCTGATTGGACAGACGCTGAGCTACCTCGGCTACGAGGGCGAGGCCGCGGCGCAATCCGCCTCTGCCCTGTTGGGCCTGAAGATCCTCTTCATCGCCGTGCCGATCGTGCTGTTCGCGCTGGCGGCCGTCTCGTTCTGGTCCTATCCGCTCTCCAAAGAACGCCACAACGAGATGCACCGCGAAATGGGCCGAAGCGTGGAGGGGTGACGCCGGCCGTAGCGGGATCAGAGAACAGGCGGTTTGAGTCTCGTCCAAAACTCCCGGGGCGACAGAATCTCTCGTCCGCCATATTGACCAAGCGACAGCAGATCCTGGTCTCCGGTGACCAAACAGTCCACGTGACCTGCCACCATCGTGCCCAGGACAGGCAGGTCGTTCGGGTCACGGCAAGCATCAGCCGGCACCTCGGCCGGCAGAACGATGATTGCAGCTTCTCGCAGAATCGCAACACGATCCTCAGCCACCGACCGATTGTGATGTAGCTTGTCTTGCAGGTGTTGGTGAACCTCGGCGAGAAGATGTTCCGAGAGGATCAGGTCATGTGAATCGATGCAGACGTCCAGAATAGACCGACAGATGCCGCCGAAGCCGAACGCAGCCAGAATCACGTTCGCGTCGAGGACAACCCTCATGAGATGTCTCGAAGAAGCTCTTCTTCGGACTCGTAGCCCGCGGCCTTGGCCAAGACCTCGGACTCGCGACAAAGGTCGTGGAAGCGATCCAGCAACAAGCGACGACGCAGAATCTCCGCTGCCGTCTCCTCCAGGGGCTTCTGCCGACGGCTCGACAGCTCCTGCAGACGCTGTTCCAGATCATCCGGGAGTTGGACGGTTATGGTCTTCATACAAGCAAGTATACGTTAGCCTTGCCGAAGCAGGAAGCAAGAAACCGGCCTGACCCATCACTCCGCTTTCACCAGATATGGCCTGGCCCGCTCCTCGCCCACCTGGTCGATGAGGAATTGATTCGTGTCGATCGTCTTCCCGACCAGCGCGTGGCCGCCCCGCATCGTCTTGCCGCCCGCCAGCGACATATCGACCGCCTGCCCCATCAGCGTCGCGTACAGCCCGTTCAGGCCGAACAGGTCGGGATCGGTCTTCGGGTCGAACGGCTCGGCGCGGTGCCGACGGATCTTCATCAACCCCTCCCCGGGGCTCTCGACCGCATAGCCCCGATAGTGCTCGCCCAGCTTATGGAGGAAGTTCGGGTTGAGGCAGCGGTTGCCCTCACTCGAGAGATCGCGCCAGCCGCGGTCGGTCGTATCGAGGAAGATATACCCCTTCGCGCACTGGAGCGTCATGCCCTGGACGGTGAGGGCGGGCGCGCCCTCCGGCAGGTTCCAGCTCACGACGAACGTGAAGCTCGCCCCGTTGTTCATAATGAAGTCGGCCTTCACCGCGTCGTACGTGTCGACGCCCCGCGCGGGGACCTCGTCCTTGTAGGCCGTCGCGCGGACCTCGATCGGATCGAGACCCGTGATGAACCGCATCACATCGAAGAAATGCACGCCGAGGAACCAGACCGGGCTGCTTTTGGCCGCCAGGTCCGAACGGAAGAACCCCCCGCACGGGACCGTGATCTCGTCCTGCATCCACGAGTACGACGCCTGCACCGGCCCGTAGTGCCCGGCGAGCATCCGATCGCGGAGGGCAAGGTGGACCGGATCGTAGCGCTTGTGGAAATCGACCTCGACGATCCGCCCCGCCTGCGAGGCCTTGGTGACGATCTCGACGGCCTCGTCGACCTTCATGCACAGCGGCTTCTCGACGACGACGTCCAACCCGGCGTCCAGGGCGTCGAGCACGATCCGCGTGTGGGCGTGGTCGGGCGTGACGACGACCACGGCCTCGAGCCCCGCCTCGGCGAACATCGCCTTATAGTCCGTGTAGGTCTTGGCCCCGCGACACTTCGGCTCGAATTCCTTGAGCCGCTCCTCGTTGAGGTCGCAGATGGCCGCCAGCTCGATCTTGTCGCTGTAGGCCGTCTCGAAGTAGCAGGGCAGATGCGCGATCTCGACGAACCGACCCAATCCCACCACACCAAATCGCAGCTTGTCACTCATGCCGACACCTTCCGTCAAATGAAGCGAACGCCCGAGCCGCCCTTCCGGACGGCTCCGATCTCATAGACGCGCTCGCCGGCCCGCTCGAGCCTCCGCATGATGGAACCCACGAAGGCGGGCCGGACGATCAGGGCATACCCGATACCCATGTTGAACACGCGATACATCTCTTCCTGCTCGACGCCGAGCGACTGAACGTAGTCGAAGATCGGCGGGATCGGCCACGTCCCCAGCGTGATCTCCGCGTGAAGCCCGCTCGGCAGACAGCGAGGCACGTTGCCCGGCAACCCCCCGCCGGTGATGTGTGCCATCCCCCGAACGGGGCGCTTGACCTTGTAAGCCGAGAGCAACTCGACGACGGGCCGAACGTAGATCCGCGTCGGCGTGAGCAACGCATCCCCGATCGTCTCGCCCAGGGCGTCCACGTGGTCGCCGACCTTCTTCTTCGCCCGGTCGAAGATCAGCCGCCGCAGGAGGGAGTAGCCGTTGGAGTGCACGCCGTTCGACCCGAGCCCGAGGATCACGTCGCCCGGCTCCGCCTGCTGGGCCTTCTTCAGCGCCTGGAGCTCGACCACGCCGACGGCGAAGCCCGCCAGATCGAAATCGTTCTCGCGATACAGGTCGGGCATCTCGGCCGTCTCGCCGCCGAGGAGCACGCAATCGGACTGCTCGCAGCCGGTCACGATGCCGCCGACGATCTCGGCCGCCCGCTGCGGCTCGAGCCTGTGCACGGCCATGTAGTCGAGAAACAGCAGCGGCTCGGCCCCGCAGGTGAGCATGTCGTTCACGCTCATCGCAACGAGGTCGATGCCGACGGTGTCGAGCTTGCCCGCCTCGATGGCCACCAGCACCTTGGTGCCCACGCCGTCGGTGCAGGCAACCAAGACCGGCTCGCGGTAGTTCCGGCGGAAGAGCCTCTCGTTGTAGTCCAGCCGGAGCATGCCCGCGAACGAGCCGAGCGATCCCACGACACGCGGACCGTAGGTGCGGCGGACGAGCGGGGCGATCAGGTCGACCATCCGATCGCCCGCGTCGATGTCGACCCCCGCCTCCTTGTACGTGAACGACTTGCCGGACATGGGCGTACCGTATCACCGCCGACACCGCCCGACAAGCGGACGTCCGAGCCCTGCCGTCCTCGGCTCGGTCCGCATGTCTTCACGAGGTACATCGACCGGCCTGGGGACACGGCTTCGCCAAAGCTACGTCGTGGCAAGCAGGCCGGCTCTGAATCCTTGCGTCGATCCATCGTTCTGCGGCAGGCCGGCACCTGAGGAAACCACATGCCCCCGCGCCCGAAGCTCACCGCAGCGCGTCGACGAACTTCGGCATGAACATCGGTAGGTCGGGCCAGCCGCGAGACGTCACCAGCTTTCCGTCCACGACGACGGGCTCGTCGACGAACGTCGCGCCCGCCAGCTCCACATCGGCCCGGATGCCGTGGAAGGCCGCGATGCGTCGTCCTTTCACCGAGCCGGCCGCGTAGAGCACCATCGGGCCATGGCACATCGCGCCCAGGGGCATCCCCTCTTCCAGGAAGTACTTCGTGATCTTCAGCGCCGGGGTGTGCTGGCGAATCTCCTCCGGACCGCGACCGCCGGGGATCACCAGCCCCGCGAACTCCGCCGGGTTGATGTCCGCATAGGTCGCGTCGGCCTGGATCAGGTAGCCGAGCTTCTCGGTGTAGTTCGTGTACTGCTCCTCGAAGTCATGCACGACGAGCTGCACCTTCTTCTTCTTGGTCCCCGTGACGACCGGCTCGACGCCCTCCTCCATGAGCCGGTACACCATGTAGTAGGTCTCGAGGGCCTCGCTGAACTCGCCGATCGCGACAATGACCTTCTTGCCCTTGAGGGCACCGCTGCCGGCGGCGGCCCCGAACGCCGGCAGGGCGCCGCCGCCTGCGATCCCGGCCATCCCCAAAGAGGCCGCCATCGCCTGTCGTCTGGTCATCGTCGTCGTCTGCTCCTGAGACATGTCGCTCTCCTTTCGTCCGTCGAATCTCTTTGCGGGTATAGATGGCACAAGCCTCTCCGGACTTCACGTACGGCGTCGCCGTTCTCCGGTGCGCTCGAGCTGTCGACCGCAACGGGGACGGCACATCGGTTCGGCCGCGAGGGACGCGAATTCCCGGCCGCCTTGCCTCTCACCAAGAACTCTACCAACGGCTCTCGACGATCGTCCAGCACCCGTGGCCGGCTATAATGTCCGTGGAGGCTTATCCCATGCTCGCCTACGCTTCTCTTGCCGTAATCATGGCCGGCACGCTCGGCGCGGACACGCCCGCGACCGCGTCCACCTCAGCACCGACCAGCCGTGCAACGACGCAACCCTCGCTCGAGTACGGCCGTCAGCTCACCCGCTCTGGCAAATACGACGATGCCCTGAAATGCTTCGACGCCCTCCGCAAGGCGAGTGCGGACGATGAAGACGCAACACTCGCCATCGCCCTCGGTTCCGCTTGGGCGTTGGAGCTGACGGGCAAACACGCAGACGCACTCGCCCGGCTCGACGAAGCGGCCGCCCACGGCGAGGGAGACGCCGATTGGCACGTCGCACGCGGACGCTCCCTGGAGGCGATGGGCAAGTACGACGAGGCGCTCGAGGCCTATCGCGCCGCCCTCGCAGGCGACGACAAGCATTTCGAGGCCCGATTCCGCTGTGGCCGGCTCTACGAGACCCTCGGCGATCCGACCCGCGCGATCCGGCTTTACCACTTCTTCGATCGCCTGGCACACCAACGTGTGCCGGACCTGCCCGAAGAGATGCTCTGGCATGCCCGCGGGTTCTACCGCTTCAGCGTGCTCAAACGGCATCCGAACCTGGCGGACCGCACGCGCTACGTGCTTCGCGAGCTGCTGCAACCCGCCTACGAGATCAAGGATCCGACCTTCTGGCCGGCGCGGATCGCGTCCGGTCGGCTCCTGCTTAGCAAATACAACCTCAAGGAGGCCGCCGAGGACTTCAAGGCGGCGCTCAAGATCAACCCCAACCTCCCCGATGCCCGCGCGGGCCTGGCCGAAATCGCCTTGTCGAACTGGCACTTCGAGGCCTGCGAAAAGCACATCCGCGCCGCCCTGAAGGTGAACCCGAACCACGTCCCGTCCCGAAACATCCTGACGCGCCTCCGGCTGACGACCCGCAAGTTCACGCAGGCCGCCACGGAGGCCGATCGAACGCTCGAGACCAACCCGAATCACCTCGAGGCCCTGTCGCTCGCCGCTGCCGCGCAGCTCAGGCTCGGCGATGAGGCCGCGTCCAAGCGCTATCAGGATCGCGTCGAGAAGATCCACCCCAACTGCGCCCTGCTCCACCAGACGCTCGGCGAATGGCTCGGGGCGGGCCGGCAGTTCCCCGAGGCGGAAGCGCACTACCTCAAGGCCGTCTCGCTCGATTTGAGCTGGGCCGAGCCCCGCACGCAGCTCGGGCTGATGTACATGCAATGGGGCGAGGAGGCCAAGGCCCGCGCCATGCTCGATGCGGCGTGGCAGCTCGATCGCTTCAATCACAAGACGTACAACACGCGGCAGCTCCTTAAAGAGCTGGACGAGTTCGGACGGTACGAGACCGAACACTTCGTCCTCAAGCTCGATGCGACGAAGGACGCCGTGCTCGCGCCGTACTTCCTGGACTACCTCGAATCGATCCACCCGGACCTGTCCCGAAAGTACGACTTCGTTCCGGAGAAGAAGACCATCGTCGAGGTGTTTCCCTCGCACCGCGCGTTCAGCGTCCGCATCACCTCCAAGCCGTGGATCCACACGATCGGGGCGTGCACCGGGCCGGTCATCGCGATGGACGCACCGCGTCACGGCGCAAGCATGACGGGCAGGTTCGATTGGTCGCGCGTCCTCCGGCACGAGTTCACGCACACGGTAACGCTGGGCGTGACCCGAAACCGCATCCCCCACTGGCTGACCGAGGCCCTGGCCGTCCGGGAGGAGCGCGCCCCCCGAAGCTTCCGGTGGTTGCTCGTCCTGTCGTCGGCGGTCCGCACGAATCGGTTGTTCGGCCTGGACGAGATCGACTGGGCGTTCATGCGACCCAAGCGCCCCGGCGACCGCGAACTCGCCTACGCGCAGAGCGAATGGATGGCCGAGTTCCTTGACGCCACGTACGGCCCCGAGGCCATCGGGAAGTTGCTGCAGTCCTTCCGCGAGGCAGAGACGCAGTCCGCATCACTGAAGGCCGCGTGTGGACTGCAGCCGGAGGCCTTCCTCGACCGCTTTCGCAACTGGGCGCGCGAGCAGGTGCAATCGTGGGGCCTTCCGGTCGAGGCGGTCTCCCCCGTCAAGGAGCTTCGCCAGGCGGTGAAGGAGAACCCCGACAGCGCGCAAGCCCATGCCGAACTCGCCGAGGCGCTGTTGCTGCACGGCGCGATGCGCCAGGCCGACGCGGCGGCCCGTGCGGCGCTCAAGCTCGATGGGGACAATGTCAAGGCCCTCACCGTCCGCTGCACGTACCTCATGGAAGCGTGGTGTGCGACGCGCGGCCGCCCGGAACGACAGTCGTTGGCGGATCGGGCCAAGCCTCTTCTGGAGCATCTTGCGAAACTCCACGACGACAGCCTCGTGGCGAACCGGTACCTCGCCCTGCTGAAGCTCAACCCCGAGGACCCGAGCGCCGCCTTGCCCTGGCTGGAGCGGCTCCGCCGGATCTGTCCCTACGACCCGATCGCGAACCGCGGATTCGCGGCCGTCTACCTCGCGACGGGCAAGACCGAGCAGGCCGTCCGTGAGCTGACGGCCCTGGCGGATGTCGATCCCGACGACGTCTCACGCGTGCTGGAGCTGGCGCGATTGTGCGGCCGTCTGGGTCGTCCGCAACGCGTCGCCTACTGGCTCGAGCGGGCCGTACGCATCGATCCGTACGACGTCGACATCCACGAACGACTTGCGGCCGTCAGCCTGCAGCTCGGCAGGACGGACAAGACGATCCGTGAGTATCGCGCGCTCTGCGAGCTCGACCCCACGAACGCCCAACACTTCGCACGGCTCGCGCTGCAATACAAGAAGGACGGTCAACTCGAGAAAGCCCGGGCGTCGGCCGCCAAGGCCGTCGAGCTGGATCCCCAGTCGCCCGTCAAGGCCCTGATCGCCGAGTAAACGCGAGGCCTCCCCCCGCAAATGACTTTCTTTCCCCCGTGTCCTTTTGGACATGGTAAGCTCTTGTGGCGCTTCCCTAA
The DNA here is from genome assembly GCA_964550865.1 of uncultured Planctomycetales bacterium. GTDB lineage: Bacteria > Planctomycetota > Phycisphaerae > UBA1845 > JAFGLZ01 > JAFGLZ01. Next base: position 17,857 of record CAZKCX010000006.1, on the reverse strand, counting down.
CCTGTGGGACTTATATCTATATTTTTATTAAGACATCAGTTAAGCCATTGATGTGCCCGACCGATAACTGTAGGATGAAGGTAAGTAAGGGTCCAGGGGAAACCCGAATCCGTCGGCGCCGAGCCAACGACTCACGCCGACCCAGCGGGAGTGATCGTCCGCCATGCACGTACTCGTTATCAACTGTGGTAGCTCGTCGATCAAGTACAAGCTCTACGAGGTCAAGAGTCAGGTGGATCGCGCGCAAGGCGTGATCGAGCGGATCGGCGAACGGCAATCCCGCATCGCCCATCGTTCACGCGGGCAGGCGATCGAGTTGAACGAGCGGATCGACGATTACGAACAGGGCGTCGGCCGGATCATCGAGCTGTTGATGACCGAAGGCGATCCTCCGCCCTTGGAGTCTCACGGGGACCTGCTCGGCGTCGGTCATCGCGTGGTGCACGGCGGCGAGGCCTTTTCCGAATCCGTGATCATCGACGCCAAGGTGGTCTTGGCCATCGAGGAGTGTTGTGAGCTTGCGCCACTGCACAACCCGGCAAACCTCGGCGGGATTCGCGCGACGATGAAGATCCTGCCCGACCTGCCGAACGTGGGCGTGTTCGACACCGCGTTCTTCCAGACCATGCCGCCCAGCGCCTACACCTATGCCGTGCCCTATGAATGGTATGAGCAGCGCGGCGTGCGACGCTACGGCTTCCATGGGACCAGCCATCGCTACGTCACCGGCCGCGCGGCCGAGGTGCTCGGCCTGGAGCGACCCAACTTCATCTCGCTCCATCTCGGCAACGGTTGCAGTATGACGTGCATTCACAAAGGCCGTGCCATCGACCAGACGATGGGCCTGACCCCGCTCGAGGGCCTCGTTATGGGCACGCGGTCGGGCGACATCGACCCGGCGATCATCTTCCACATGGCGGCGGCCGGAATGGACCTGGCCGATATCCGAACCTCCCTCGAGAAGAAGAGCGGCCTGTTGGGCATTTCGGGCGTCTCGAACGACCTTCGCGACATCCGCCAGGCGGCGGAGGAAGGAAACCCTCGCGCCCAGCTCGCCATCGACGTCTTCGCCCATCGAGCACGGAAGTACCTCGGCGCGTACCTGGTGGAGCTGGGCCGGTGCGACGCGATCCTCTTCACCGGCGGTATCGGCGAAAAGGCCGACTGGATGCGCGGGAAGATCCTCGAAGGGCTGGAACCGCTCGGCATCCAGCTCGATGCCAGGTTGAATCGGGAGCCGTGTTGGGGGCCGATGGCCATTACCACGGACACCAGCCCCATCAGCGCCTGGGTCATTCCGACCGACGAAGAGCTCCTGATCGCGCGCGACACGATCGAGCTGGTCCGCGGCAAGCCGGCGACGATCGCCGCGTCCCCGGCGGCGTAGCGACGACCGCGAAGCTTCACCGTGCCTCCATGGCGGAGGGGGAGATCTTCGGCTCGATCGTCATCTCTTCTCAGTTGCACAGCGACCGGCCTGGGGACACGGCTTCGTCACAGCTACTCCGTGGCAAGCAGGCCGGCTCTGAATGAAACCGTGGCACCACGAGACACGGAATCAGCGGCCTTGCCGCGACGCGCCCACCATCGCGGAGACTACATACCGCCGTCGAGCCCTGAAGACCTCCCAATCGCGATGGTTGCTCACTTTTTCGCCTCGGCGAGTAGCTTCAAGAGGTTCTTACCCTCGATGCGTGTACGATCGCCTTTCGTCAGGAAGGGCATCTTGGCGAAGTGGCTGAACGTCTGCGGGAACGTCAGATGATCGAGGCTCGGGCTGAAGTCCGAGCCCCAGACGAGGCGTTCGACGCCGAAGGCCTTGGCAAGCACCTCGACGTACGCCCACGCGTTCTCGTGCGGGTAGTCCCACCGCGGGTCCGTGGTGGCATAGAACCCGCTGAGCTTTGCGCGCGGTCCGGGGAAGCCGGCCAATGCCAACACGTGCGCAAGCTTCGTCTTCGCTTCCGTCTTCGTGAGCTTCTTCTTCGTCGCCCCCGGCAGGCCCAGATGCGACATGACCACCCGCAGCTCAGGATGCTTTTCGAGAACGGGGAGCCAACCCCTCCAATCCGCACCACGCGAGTTGCACGAGACGAGCCAGCGGTGCTCGACGATCCACTTCCAGGTGTCGTCCGGGATCCGCTTCAGCGCGTCGGCCTTCTGCTTGCCGTAGACATAGAGGCTCAGACCGACGAACCCCTGCCGCCGTCGTTCCTCGAGATCGTCGACCGTCGGGGAATCCGTCGGCTCCACGTAGGCGACCGGATATACCCAGCCGTGCTCGCCGACGACACGCGAGAGGTAGGCGTTGTTGCCGGAGGCCCACGGCGCGCCCGCCCATCCCACGACGAGGGCCGCCTTGACGTCGAAGGAATCCGCCAGCGACTTGTAGCAGAGCAGCTCGTCGATGTTCACACCGGGCCGGGCGGTGAACGATCCGCCGCGAAAACTCGTCTCGAAGAGATGGATGTGGGCATCGGCTCGTTCGGGCATCGGTACTGCCTCCCTTCTGGTCTCGCCATGGTACCGCGGCCGCGGCGGCAATCAATCCGTCATACGAACGAGGGGGGAAGACAAGCCGCATCATCACGGCGCGGGCGCGGACGGCTGCCCCGGATCGCTCCGCCGCGCATACAGCCACACGGTCGTCACGCCGGCGTCCTCGTGCACCAGGACTCGCTCGAACCCTGCGAGAGGTCCTTCCAGCCGCTCGGGGGCGGAGAACGCAACGGCATACCGGCTCCCCGCCAGGCCGGGGGGCTTCCTCGCCGATGTGAACCGGAAGACCTTGCTATTCGCTTCCGGCGCCCGCTGGAGCTCAAACGTCAAGACCGCCAGCGCCAACCGATCGAAGGCCCGCCGCGCGTGCTCATCGGGGAAGAGGACGGCCACCCACGAGCCCGACCGACCGTTTTCTACCAACCATCGAACGGCCGCACGAGCGCCCTGGAATTGCAGATTGCCGGGCGCCAGCTTCGGGCTGAGGCTCGAGAGCCCGTACCAATCGACGTCGGCCAGGAGGTAGTGTGGATGAAAGCGCGCCGCCCGCACGGCTTGTGCCCCGAGCGACACGACGAGGATTCCAAGAACCACACACGACGTCTTCGTGCGTCGCACGTAGAGTCGGCGGAAGAACGCCATGAACGCCCCGGAGCCGATGACCAGCAGAAGAACGAGCAACGGCATCAGATAGTAAACGGCCTTCTGATGGAGGACCGTGATCACCAGCGAGTACAGGCCCAGCGTGATGAGCATCAACAGGCCCCAATGGCGCTGGCCGCGACGCAGACCCCAGACGATGCCGCCCACGGCGAACACGTTCATCGGTAGGCGCGCGTGCAAGAGGAGCAGTTCGACGATGCTCAGCTGATCGATCACGTAGTTCGGGCGATGCCCCTCCCGGGCGCCGAACTCCCGCCACCAGGCGATCAGCCCCTCGACGGCCTCCAGCCGCAGGTGATAGGGGGTCGCGAAGGCCGCCACGACGCCTCCGCCCGCCAGGACGCTCGCCATCACACGGAACTTCCGTCCGGAGGGAATCCGCCACGCCGAACCGCAGAGCCACACCATGCCCGCCGCGTAGACGCCAAGGCATGCGAGCCAGAGCCACAGGCGCCCCTTCTCGACCGGCAGCGCGAGGTCGGGAAAGACCTTCGGCCACAGGAACACGATCGCCAGGGCAACGGCCAGGGCGGCATGCAAGCCCAGCGACCCATCGAGCCGTTTCGCCCGCTCCGGGACCGCGGCGTCCCGCTCGGATGTCTCCCCAGACATACCGCGGCGCGCGAGGAGGATGTAGATCCCAACGATCGGCCAGAGCAACACCGCGCTGAGCTTGGCCCCGACGGCCAGCCCCATCGTGGCCGCACACCCCATCATTGCGCGCCCGCTGCCGTCGCGAACGGTGCGATAGGCCAGCCAGAGGGCCAGCGTGAAGAACGTCGCCAGAAAGACGTCGCCGGTGGTCACCGCACACCGACTCCATCCGATGTGCATCATCGACATCGACAGGGCCGTTGCCGCGAGCACGCCGGCCCAGTGATCGAACATGTCTCGGGTCAGAAGGTACGCCGCCGCCACCCCCAGCGCGCCGATCACCGCGGCGACGACGCGGGCCGCGGCAAGCTGTGTCATGGGGAGCTTCGGCCAGCCGAATACGGAACACAGCACAACGATCACGACGGCCGGCAGCAAACCCGCCCACCGTCCGAACGGCCACGGAGCGGCGAACGCATACGCCACGCAAACGAGGACGGTGCACCCAATCAACGTGACCTGGCCGGTTCGGGGCGAAGTGTCCACGCGGCCGCCGCGCCCCCAGAATGCGCCGGTCTCCGCCTCGCTGAGCAGTCGAATGCCGATCGCGGTGAGGTAGTACGGCAAGCGCGACTGGCTGGGATCGGCCCTCTGCAGGTACTCCGAAAGGGCGAATGGGTTCGGCTCGTCGGCGTGGGCAAGGACGGCCGGCAGGTCTTGTGGCTCGTCGTTGAGGACGGTCACCCCCCCCAGGTCGACCACGCGGAAGGTGAGTGCCACCGCGAGGATCGGCCCCAGCGTCAGCCACGGGTCTTCCGCGCGACGTCGGATCGCGTCCGCAAGCGACGGCGAAGGTTCGTTCGCACCGTCACGAGTTTGCACCCGGTCAGGACTACCCATCGGTCCGGCCCGAACGTGCAACGACGCGATCCAAGCCCGCGCACAAGGCAAGGAGGTACACGGCCCCTCCCGCCGACAGCGAGACGGTGAAGCCCCACTCCATGCTGATCAGCACACAGAGCATCGAACCGATCGTGGTCATCACCGCATTGACGCCCCACGCCCACGGCACGACGGACAGCCCGAGCGCCTGGACGCGACGCAGGCCGATCGGGAACGGCATGCCCATCAACACCGCGAGGGGGGCGATCGCCGCGGCCGTCACCGCGCATCGTTGCACATGGGAAAGCGACATCAAGTGCGGCACGCCATGATTCACGAAGAGGATCTCGCCCACAAGCATCACGACGACCGCGAGGAGCACGACCGTCAGCGCCCCGGGCACCCGCTCCCCGACTTGTCGCGAGAGCAGGCTGCCCAGCCCCGAGAAGACCAGAATGGCGAACAGCGTCACCGCCATCGCATAGACCGGTCCGCCTACGAAGACGCTGTACTTCTGAAGCAAGGCGATCTCGATCGTGATGAAGCCGAGCCCGAGGGCGGCGAAGTACACCAGGACCCGTCCCTTACCGGGAACGCCTCGAAGCTGCCGCGCCCTGGACAACAGCGGGGCGAGGATCAAGGCCGTCGCCAACACCAAGACCTGCACGAGCGTCAGCAGCAACACGGCCAGCCCGACGGGGAACCCCCAATCGCCGCCCTCCTGCCGGGGCGGATTCAGCAAGGATCCCCACCGGGAGAACTGGAAGAAGAACGGGTCGTCGTCGCGGATCGGCCGGATCTTGTACGGATACTCCCGCATGAGCGTTTCGCGTTGCGGCGGCGTGGCCCGGATCAACTGATCGAACGGATTGGCCTGCGATCGGTACGGATCGTACACGACCTCGAAGCCCATGCGTTGGGCCCATTCTCGATAGGCGTTGACCTCCTCGCGGGAGAACTCGCCCTTCTTGAGCAGTGTCTCGGCCCACGCGCTGCCCCAGCTGGTGCCCGAGATCACGATAAGCGAT
>CAZKCX010000006.1:0-12181 GCA_964550865.1 uncultured Planctomycetales bacterium | reverse complement strand
TCCCCATCTCCTCCAGGGCCTGCAGCTGGATCCCCACCAGGCGAAGGGTCTCGCGCGGCGGCGTGAAGAGGCATCGGGAGAAACCGAGCAGCGCCCCCTCACGCATGTGCGCCCAATAGTCCTTCATGGCCTCGACGGTGTAGAGGAAGTTCTCGCTGAGGGCGTACGCTCCGCTGGCCAGCGCGGTGAACGTGTCCACGCCGGAAAGCTGGATGATGTCGAAGGTCTCGTCGGACGAGGTGAGGTAATGCCTGCCCTCGGCGGTAATGAGGCGGACGTTGGGCCGCTCGAAGACCCGCCCCGCGAAATCGGCGAATCGCTCGGTCACGGCGTGGACGATCACGGGGTTCAGCTCCACGCCGACGATCTCCTGGGCGTCGTGAAAGAGCGCGATCAGGACGTCGACCCCACCCCCGACACCGATGATCAGCGTCCGCTCGGGCTTCGGCTTGGTCACGTAGGGGGCCGCCTGAAGGTAATAGCCCAGGGCGGGCACCTTCTTGGGATCACCGTCGGGAAGGCGCACGATCCCCGTCGGGGCGGCACCGTCCTGGAAGACCGCTCGGATGGGGACCTCCCGGAGCTTCGGGGGAATGGCCGGCCCCAGCTTGCCGCCGAACTCCGACAGCCGTGGCGACGGCTGCATCACGTCCACCCGGGCCACCGTGTGCCATCGAAAGAAGTGCGGCTCCATCTGACGCGAGGCGATCATCTTGTCCGGGGGATAGTAGACAGGGAAGACCTGTCCTCGCGCGGCGAGGAACGTCATCCCCACCGACACCAAGAATGTCGCCACCGCGCCGGCGCGCAGCCCCCGACCCGTCCCACGCGCGTAGAGTAAGGCAACCAGCGCGCCCCCGGCCGCGACGGCGTACATCGTCGCCTCGGCGCCGAGCCGGTTGATCACCACGATGGAGAGCAGCGCCCCCGTTCCCGCGCCGAGCAGGTCGGCGAAGTAGAGTCGGTTAACGGCCTCGCCCGCGCGCGACAGCAAGTAGCCGATGCAAACGCCGGCGAAGAAAAACGGAACGCCCACCATCACGTACAGCATCAGCAGGCTGAAGGCGTTGCTGAAGTCGCCGTGCTGGATGATGTCCATCGGGTGAAAGCGGACCTTGGTGGCGCACGCGAACCCCAGGACCGTCGTCAGCGCGAATCCCAACGCATATCGCGCCACGATCCGGTCGTCCACCCCGGCGTGCGCGAAGCGCGGCGAGACGGTGAGAAACGTGCTCGCCGCTCCGAAACCCAACATCGCCAGGCTGATGATCAGATACGCGAAGTGATGCCACGTCATCACGGAAAAGACACGGGTCAGGGCCACCTCGAGCAGAAGTACCCCCATCGCGATGAAGAACAGCGCCGCCGATCCGCGTCCTGTAGGGGACAAACGCCAAGACTCCTGTGTTGGACCTGATCGCGCCCGACCCCCGGGAGGCCCGAGCAGCCGCCGACGCGGGCAGTCTCGCGGGAAACCCATCGGGGGCGTCGGCGTGGTGTAGCCTATCGGGTGGGGTGCGACCCAGGCAAGCAAGCCGACGGCGCGAGAAGCCTATTCCCGCGAAAACGCAATGCGGTCCGTCGGCAGGTCATTCGCCCGGCAGTGGTCCAGCAGGAGCGCGATGTAGGTCTCTTGGACGACGGGCTCGTCGGAAAGGCCGATGTGCCGAAGCGTTTCGTCGATGGATTCGACGTCGGGGCCTTCGACCTCGACAAAGGACCCGAGGTACGGCAGCTCGTCCAGCTCGACCAGGCAGGGACCGAGGCGCCAGGTCTCCCGACGCTTCTGAAAAGTCAGGCACTCGACGAACCCCAGCGCGGCCAGCAGCTCCCTCGCCGCAGAGGCGTCGGCCACTTCGACTTCGACTTCCTCGCGCGACTTTGCGGACCCACACTCGCGTGGTCCCTTGTACGTTACGGTCGGCGATCGCGCCGGACCGTCGAAGACCTCGACCGCGCGAACCCGCAGGCCCTTGTCGCAGGCCAGAAGCGAACGGTCCGCGTCATCGAGAATCGTGTTCTCCTCCCGGACGGCCCCGACGCGAACACCACCGGCGCTTTGGAGCCGACGGCGAACGCGGTCCGGCTCGCCGGACTTCACCTTGACTTCGATCTCGCGTTTTGTGGCCATGTCCGCAAGAACCCCACCACCTTCAGGCATCCAACGGCCTGGACTCTACCACCGGGCAGGTCCGCAAACCAGGGCGCGGCGGAGCGCGAGGCAGAAGCGTAGGCGAAGCGGCCGTGCCCACATTGGCCTGCCGGCGTAACCGAGCGGGAAGACCTCGAGAAGAAAACGGGACAAAGCGAGGGTAGGCGCGTCGGTGTCGATGTATAATCTGCCCGGCTTGGTATGCCGCACGTCCGTCGTTCGTCCTCGTGCTCGCCGGGGAGTCGACGGCAAGGATCACGTGGGATAGAGAAGGAGACTGTCATGAGGAAAGTGCTAGCAGGGTGTGTGGTGTTGAGCCTCGTCGCGTGCAGCGGGTGCATGAGTGTGGCGAAGCGGGGCATCGCCGAGGTGAGGGGCGCTTCGTCCGACGTCTATCCGCTCAAGACCCTCTCGCCCGGAACGGCCAAGGCCGCGTCGAGCCACAAGATCGGGACGATCGTGGCCGACGGAATGGGCGCCCCGGAGTTTCGCAACGCGCTGGCCACGGCCTTTCAGAAGAAGTACGCCGAGCTGAAGAAGGACGGCAAGATCAAGCCGGGAAGCGGTGGCACGTTGACGATCAAGCCCACCGTCCGCTTCTACGCGGGCAAGGGGGCGGGCAAGCTCGTCGGCGGGATGGCTTTCGCGGTCGTTCGCGTGGAGGTCACCGACCAGAGCGGAAACGTGGTCGGCAAGGCCGATGCGCTGTGCAGCACGAAGGCCCTCCGCACCAGCGGCGAAGACCTGGCACAATCCGTCGCCGAGAAGATCCTCGAATGGGTCGCCACCGGAAAGACGTGATTGGCCGCGCGCTCGGCAGGCAGCGAAGACTTCAGCGAACCGCAACGGCGCCGTCCCGCACCGGCGGAGCGACGCCGTTGTGCTGCTTGTCGCGCAGCACCTCGCGGCACAAGCACGTCCGGTCCTTCCCCGCCACGACCGGCAAGTAGGCATTCCCGGACACGTCTCAAGCAAACCCCGCCTGCGGGCCGATAATACCCTACGGCATCACCCGAGGGGTGGGCCTCACGAGCGAGGGCCGTTCCCGTGACATCCAGGTTGAGATTGTGCCCGTTCGTCGAATGGGCGGATGCGCGTTGCGCTTCGCACATGACCCTGGGCGGGATCGGCGATACCTTCCGCCTCTGTGTAGGCGATCCACTGCTTTGCCCTGTGTACCATGCGATCCGCCGGGAGCAACTCCTCCGAGACGCCGAACAACGACCGGTCCGGTCGGCTTGACCGCCCCGAATACGCCCACGCCGAAGCCCCTGTCGAATCGGCCGTCCCCCCGACGACCCCGGAAGCGCCGCAGCGAGAGGCCGCCAGCCGCGCCGCCCGTTCGCACGTATCGTTCGACCAAGCAGAGCAGCGATTCCTCGGATACCTCAAGGTCGAGTGCGGGCTCAGCGAGAACACGCTCGAAGCGTACGGCCGGGATCTGAGCGGGCTGATGAGCTTCCTCGCCCTTCGCGGTCTGTCTCTCGTGTCGGAGCTGACGCCTCTATCCGTGCAGGATTTCCTCCGCAACCTGCACGACCGCGGCAAGTCCATCGCGACAATCACGCGGCACCTGGCCTCGGTGCGGGTGTTCCTGCGGTTCTGTCACACCGAGGGCTGGCTCGCGCAGGACATCGCCTCCATGCTGGAGGCGCCGGCCCAGTGGCAGCGTCTCCCGGAAACCCTCCATGTGCAGCACATCGAGGCCTTGCTGACCGAACCCGATCCGGAGGACTCGCTCTACCACCGGGATCGGGCGATCCTCGAGCTGCTCTACGCGACGGGATTGCGGGTCAGCGAACTCTGCGGTCTGCGTATCTCCGATGTGAACCTCGAGGTCGGCTACCTGCGATGCCTGGGCAAGGGGCGAAAGGAGCGCGTCGTCCCCCTCGGCCGGAAGGCCACGGACGCGCTCCGCGAATACCTGCTGGTCCTGCGGCCGAACCTGAGCACCCCGCAAACACCGAACGCCTTGTTCCTGTCCCGTACCGGTCGGCAGCTCGGTCGCGAAAACTGTTGGCGGCTGGTGGCCAAGTACGCCACACGGGCGGGGCTGGCCAGCTTCGTCTCTCCCCACACGTTTCGGCACAGCTTCGCGACGCACATGCTCGAAGGCGGCGCGGACCTCCGCGTCGTGCAGGAGCTGCTCGGGCACGCGGACGTCGCCACGACGCAGATCTACACCCACGTCGACCGACGCCGGCTCAAGTCGATCCACTCACGGTTCCATCCGAGGCAGTAGGTCGAACCCGATCCGGGGTCTTTGGCAGACGTCGTTGCCTTCGCACTGAATTGCACCCGACCGGTCAAGGGGCTATAAGGCCGGTGGGGATGCGACACCGCGAACGGCGATCACGAAAGGGAAGCGATGCGTGTGATCATCCTGGCCGGCGGAAAGGGAACGCGGCTGCTGCCCTACACCTCCGTCTTGCCCAAGCCGTTGATGCCGGTGGGGGAACGACCGATTCTGGACGTGGTGCTGCGCCAGCTGAAGCGACATGGCTTTCGCCACATCACCATCAGCGTGGGACACCTGGCCGAGCTCATCATGGCCTTCTTCGCCGACGGAGAACGCTGGGGGCTGCACATCGACTACGCGATCGAGGAAGAGCCCCTGGGCACGATGGGTCCCCTGAGTCAGATCGAAGGCCTGACTGAGCCCTTTATCGTCATGAACGGCGACCTGCTGACGGACATCGACTACCGCGATCTGTATGACTACCACTGCAAGGGCGACTGCCCACTCACGGTGGCGACGTACCAGAAACCCGTGGACATCTCCCTCGGTGTGCTGGAGGTCAATCAGGACTCGAGGGTCGTCGGCTTCCGCGAGAAGCCGCAGCTCATGTTCACCGTGAGCATGGGCATCTACGTGCTCAGCCCGTCCCTGCTGCCGATGATCCCCCAGGGCAAGCACTTCGGGTTCGACGATCTGATGTATGCGCTCCTGGCCGCCAAGACGCCGATTCAAAGCTACCGCCACGGCGGCCTATGGCTCGACATCGGGCGGCGCGAAGACTACGACAACGCCACGCAGGTGCTCGAGGAGAACATCGGCCGGCTCCTGCCGGAAGGCTGAGTGCCGCACAGCGAGGAGAGGTCCAGCATGGCCCCAAGCCGGATCCTGATCAGCGGCGCGACGGGCTTCGTCGGATCAAGCCTGACCGAGGCCTTGCGCGCGACATGGCCCGACGCGGCATTGGCCGCCGTCTACATCGGCGATCGCCGTCCCCCCCACGGGGTGGAATCCCTGGAGGCGGACATCTGCGAGTTGGACGGGGAGGACGTCGAGTGGATTCGGCGCTTCAATCCGGACACGGTCTATCATGTGGCCGGCATCGTGCGGGGAAGCCGAGAGCTCACCTACCGCGTGCACGTCGGAGGTACGGCGCGATTCCTTATGACGTTGGAGGAGGCGCCGGCGATGCAACGCGTCGTCCTGACCAGCTCGACCTCGGTCTACGGGCCGGTGCCGGGCGACGAGCTTCCCGTCGTCGAGGATCGACGGCTTCAGCCCGCCAACGACTACGCCATTAGCAAGGTCGCGCAGGAACTGCTCGTGCAGGACTGGTGCCGACGCTGCGGATGGAACAGCATTGTCTGTCGGATCAGCAACCCCATCGGCCCCGGACAGAGTGACGCCTTCTTCGTCGGACGCCTGGTTCGCCAGTTCGCCGCCATCGCCGCCGGCCGGCAAGAACCGCGCTTGGAGGTCTGGCACCTGGCCGGTTCGCGCGATTTCGTCGACATCCGCGACGTCAGCGACTCGCTCGCCCAGCTCGCCCGCGTCTCACAAGACGTGATCGTCAACGTCGGCGGCGGACAGGAAACCCACCTGGTGGACATCTTTGAGACGCTGGAGGACCTCACCGGTCAGAAGGTCGATCGGGTGGAGACGCGCCGACCGGACGAACGCCAGATCGTGCGGCAAAACGTCGACGTCGGACGCCTTGCCGGACTGATCGAGTCGCACAGCCTCCGCGCCATCCGCGAAACCCTCGCAGCCATGCTTCGTGCCGCCGGCTGCGAAGTGTCCCCCTGACCTATCCGATGAGAAGTCGGCGCACGGGACGCCCTCGGCCCGAAGGCGATCGGACCGTTCCGCTCATGCCCGCGGGCTACGCTATTCCTGTGACCAATGCGGCGTCGTTTTGGAATGCTGCTGTTCGCCGGTTGCGGCCTGGGGCTTGGCCTCGTTGGCGTTGCACCCCGCGAAGCTGAAGGCGAAGGCGACCAGAAGCAATACACAGACAGCGGCTCTCTTGAGAAGCATCGTTTCGTACCCTCCCCCTGGGAGCAAGTGAACATGTCGTCCGATTGGGCCTCTCGCCCGAAATCCAAACGACACTAGTCTCATTGTACCTTGAGAGGTACGACAGTCAACGACATCGCGTGGCCCCGCGCCGGGCCCACGCCGGAGCTCAATCCTCCGTCCGAAACCCCTCCCGATAATCATCGGCCCGTCCGACGAAAAACCGGCAGTCTTTTCCCGGCACCGTCCGTCTCCGCAGTCGCGAGATCGGGCTGAGATCCGCTGTCGGCATGCCGTCATGGCCGGTCTTCCCGGACTCTCGCGCGACCCGCCCTACGGGGTCCGACACGCGACGGGAACCCACCCGGCGTTCGTTTGACGCTCTCGAGTTTATATTCGACGTTTCGGTGAACTCGCCGTCCAGGGGGGGGCAGCAGAAGTGCACCGCCTTACTATTGCGCTGTTCACCGCGCTCTCGCTCATCGTCGGATGCCAGCCGTGCTCCGTGGGACTCCTGACTGCGGGGGGGAACCCGGACCAGGCCGAAGCGCTGGCCGGTCTTCGCGCCGCTCGCGAGCTCGAGGGGTGCTACGGTGGCGTCCGGCAGAACGCCGCGGCCGAGGCGCGAATTACGCGGATCGCGAAGGAACTGGCGGCCGGGAATCCGCTCTTACCGGAGGAGTTCCATTGCCACGTTCTCGATTGCCCCAAGGTGAACGCCTTCTCCTTGCCGGGCGGGCGGATCTACATCACACGCGGCCTGTACGAGCGAATCCAATCCGACGAGGTGCTGGCCGGCGTGGTCGCCCATGAGCTCGCGCACCTGGCCAGCAAGGACAGCTTCAAACCGCGTTGTGCCACCCAGAAGGAACGCCTGGAACGCGAGATCTCCGCGGACGTTCGAGGGCTATGGTATCTGCAGGGCGCCGGATACTCCGCGGAAGGCCTCACCGCCATCCTGCAAATCATCGGCCCCTACATGCCGGAAGGCTGGGCCCGGAAGCGTATCGCGATCGTGCAGCGTACGGCGGCCGCGCAGGGCAAGACCGAAGTCGTGCTCGCGGCGAGCGAGTAGCCTGCATTCCGGGCTCACGTCAAAGGCAGTGGGTGCTTCTTCCGATAGGCCAGTCCGTGGAAACTCGCGATGAGGCGGCCCTCGTCGTCCTTCACCTCGATCTCGTAGGTGCCGAGTTTCGGATTGACGGACGTCTCCCTCGCCTCGGTGAAGAGCGTCCCGGCCTTCGCGGCATTGATGAACGTGATGCTGACGTTGATGGCCACCGCGATCGTGCCACAGGCGTTGCACGCGGCGGCGAACGCATAGTCCGCCAGCGCGAAGATCGCCGCCCCGTGCACCACATCCACCGCGTTCATGTGGAAGGGTTGGACCTGCATGGACGCCCGCGCATACCCGACCCGAACCTCCTCGAGCTCGATGCCAAGGTACTTGGCCAGACGGTCGCCCTTCTCGAAAAACGCTGTGACGGCCTCCATAGACGGCGTGGGGATGTCGGTCGGTTCTGTCATCGCTTCGCTCACTCTTGGAAAGGACTTCACGGGCGCTGAAGCCGAACGACGCATCCTAGCGAGGTTTCGCTCCCCCGGCCAGCGCGGGCAATCCGCCGGCAAAGCGCTAGAGCATTGGCAGCGGATGCTTGCGGTTCTCGAGCGGCAGCGCGACGGGCTTGCCGAGCCGGTGTGATTCGTACGTCGCCAGAATCATCTCGAGGGCCGCCCGCCCGTCGTAGGCGCTCCCGCGCGGTTGCGTGTCCGTCTCGACGGCATGGATCAGATCCCGGACGGCGCGTTGGTTGCCCAAACGCGCATGGGTCGCGCTCGCGTAGGTCTCCGGCTTGCCGAGGCCGGCACCGGTCACTCGAATCCAGCTGGCCTTGCTCCGACCCGGTTGCCAGGACGGATCGTCGGCAAACCAGCATTCCGGGAGCGAGCCGGTGGACGTCGTCACGACGCCCTTCGAGCCGTAAATCCAGAGCGAGAACCGTTTGGCCGCGCCGTGCCTTGCGCGATCCGTCGAGAAGTACGCCATCGTCCGTCCGGGAAACCGATAGGTCGCGTGGATCTCGTCGCCTGCGAGCGGGCCGATGCCTTCCGCACCCTTGCGGACGTGGTCCTTCGTGACAAGCTTGCCGTCGTCCCAGACGCGGGCGAAGCACCACTCGGCGTCCCCGGCGAAAAATCGCATCAGGTCGAAGATGTGCGTACCCAGGACCATGAGGTCCTCGCCGCCGCCGCGGCGGTCCTCCTTGCCGCGACCGCGAAGCTCTAGCACGTCGCCGAGCTTCCCCGCCTCGATCAACTCCTTCACGCGGTCCATCGTCGGGCTATAACGCGTCTGGTGGGCAATCGCGAGCTTGAGCTTCTTGGCCTCGAGGGCGGCAATCATCTCGTCGGCCTCGGCAAGCGTGCGGCACATGGGCTTCTCGAGGTAGACATGGCAACCGTGCTCGGCGCACGCCAATACCATGTCACGATGGCAGTCGAGCCATCGCGGCGCGACGGCCACGATGTCGGGCCGTTCCTTGGCGAGCATCTCCCGGTAGTCCGCGTAGGTCTTTGGGGCCTCGAGGAGCTTGGCCACCCGCGCGCGTCCCTCGGCGTTCTCGTCCGCCACCGCCGCGACCTTGACGCCCTCGACGTGGTTCCAGACGACGTCGAGGCCATGGCCGTAATTTCCGCGGCCCGTCCGACCGATCACACCCACGCGATAGGTCTTTTTCGCCCGAGCGGCCCGAGCGCGGCGATGGGCCGCAACCACACCCAATCCGGACACCGTCGCCGCAATGAATTCTCGTCGCTTCATGACGCAATTCCTTTGCCCAAACCTGCGAACGATCCCCCGCCTGGTTTGCGATGCAGGCTAGGTCCGCGCGCAAGCGAGGTCAAGCAGAGGTCGGCCGTTCCTCTGTGAAGATGAACCCTGGACAAACACCCGCGATGGCGTGTGGGTCCACCGACTCCGGTCGGAAAGTCGATCGAGGAACGCGCGGGTGGCAACGTCGTCGTTTTTCAGGCAAGTTCCGCTTGCCGGAACGGTCTTGTGTTCGGGTAGTTCTGCCACAATTCATGGCTCTGAAAGGAGATAGAAGTCGGGGCGGATCGCCGGCTACAGGTTTTTCTCCGTGTAATTTGGCTTGACAACATCCCAAAACCGTGCTAGTGTTCACTAATGTAAAGCAGTGTAAACGCCTCTGGTGTTTGCGCCATTTTCGGGGCACACGGGAAAGCCGTATCACATCAAAAAGGGCAAGTATGCTGGAGGGCAAGGGGCCCGTCCATCTTCTGGTTCGTCGCAAGGGATTCAGAGAAGTTGGCGTAAGGTAAGGAGGAGCAGACATGAAACGCACGCATCTGTTGACACTGTGTTTGGCGCTCGGGTTGGCGGCCGTAACCGCTCCCGCGTTTGGCGAGACCTACTACGTGGAGGAAGATCAATCCAGTGTCGGGGCGAATCTCGATGTCTCGTTCTCGGCCTCGGGCTTCCTCAAGCTGGTGATCTTCGACCCGAACGGACCGCTGGACTTCCTCAACCCGAAGAGCGATGCCTTTGCCGGCATTTACGGGACCAAGACGCTGCCGTCCTCGGCCGGCGGGACGCTGGACGCGGAGGTGGCCGGCGGCGAGCTCGCCCTCTCGGGCATCGACCTGGACCTGCTCACCGGCGGCCCGCAGACGGCGATGGCCGGGGCGGATATCCATGTCGATGCCGTCCCGCAGGCGATCGTGGATCTGCTTGACCCGTTCATCGATCAGATCAATCCGAACTGGGTCGACCCCAACGACATCCAAGACATTCTCGACACGTTGCTCGGTGGCTTTGACTTCGACTACGACTTCGAGATGACCATCAACGAACTGACGATGACGCGCAGCGGTGATCCGGTGACGGCTACCATTACGGAGGGCGCGTTCGAAAACCTCTTCCTGTTTGCCGACGTGAACTCCGAGGTACAGTTCAACGGCGGGGATCCGCTCGATCTGCCGGCCGTCCCGCTGCCGTTCCTGTTGGACGGAACCTACACCGATACGCCGGTGGACACCCTTACGCTCAGTTCAAACCCGGTGAGCGGCGGCGTGGACACGCCCGAGATCGTCATCATCGATCGGCTGATCACGATTCCCCTCGGCGCGGTGGAGGCGACTTTCCAGATTCGTCTTCAGATTGATGCGGGTACGGCCCAGGTTGAGGTCACCCCGGCGCTGCAGGCCCTGACCGGCTACCTGCTCACGACGGCGGTCGACGGAAACGGCTCGATCGACGCCTTTCCGGCCGGGCCGGAGTACGTACCCGGTTCCGATGTTCAGCTGACGCCGGTGCCCGATGAGGGCTGGAACTTCAGCCATTGGGAGGGCGACCTGAGCGGATCGGACAACCCGGCCACCCTCACGATGGACACGCACAAGAGCGTAACGGCGGTCTTCGTCGAGGATCAGCTTGCGGTGACGGTCAACACGGTCGGCGAGGGCTCCGTGATCTTGGATCCGGCCGGCGGCCTGTACTTCCCGGGCACGACCGTGACGCTGACGCCGCTCCCCGGCTTCAACTACCAGTTCCTCCGGTGGGAGGGTGACGTCGCGCCCGACCAGACCACGGACAACCCGCTGGAGATCACCGTGACGGATGATCTGATGATCACGGCCGTCTTCGAGGAGCAGTCGAACTGTGGTACCGGCGCGGGCCTGCCGCTCGCCGTCGGGCTCGTCTGCTGCTCGATCGTGGCGATTCGTCGCCGCCGGTAGTTCCGCATGAGCACGCGGACAAGCAATCGGTAGCAACCAATCACGGCCCGGCTCGGTGCAGGGATACCGAGCCGGGCCTTTCTTCTGCGCCGGGGATCTATGGAGATGTCTTCTCGCGAGCCGAGGGAATCCCTGGGCACCGCACGCGAGAGGATGGAACGAACCTCGACCGACGGAGAAAGGACTGCTCTCCGTACGACGTGTGCGCACGGCGTGCGCAACACTGGCTTGGTGAGCTCTGGTGGGTTGCGGGCTTAGCCGGTCACGGCGTTTCGATCGAATTGTCCATGGGTGAAGAACGCCCGATCGGCGATATCTTGCACCGAGGGATCCAACCCCAGGGCCTCATCGCTGCCGTAGCGTGTCGCGATGAAGCCGCCGCCGGAGCTGCCTAATCGATCGATCAGGAGCTTGGCCTCGGCCTCGATCTTCGCCCGATTGCGTGTCTGAAGCGTGCGTTGGATATCCACCGGGCACCAGAACGTGACGCGGCCGCCGAAGCGATCCCCCAGCCGCTCAATGCCCAGCAGCCGTGGCTGATCGACCTGGAGGCAATCGATGCCGACCTCGATCAGATCCGGGATGATCTCGTAGATGTACCCGCAGGAGTGCATGAGCACGTGCATTTCTTGCTGATGGGCGCGATCGCACAGGAACTCGAAATCGGCCTTGAAGAGATCCCTCCACAGGCTGGGCGCGATCATCAGCCGGTCTTGTGTTCCCCAGTCTTCGCAGAACATCACGCCGTCGGCCCCGACCTCCGCCCACCGATCGATCATCTCGGCAATCTTCTCGCGGATCATGCCGTGTAGGCGGGCAATCCTCTCCGGCTCGGCCAGGAGATCGCAGAGGTAGTTGTCCAGGCGCCGGACCTTGCGGGCGATGTTGAATACGAACCCCGGCAGCTCCCCGATCCGATACCGTTCTTCCTCCTCGGCGAACCGTCGTCGGGCGTCCTCGTACCGGTCCGGTCGGGCGAGATCCGGTGTGCGATACGAATCGAGCTGCTCCCAGTCCTC
>CAZKCX010000005.1:0-28128 GCA_964550865.1 uncultured Planctomycetales bacterium | reverse complement strand
CGCTCCACGGCCGGGCCGAAGCTCTCCTGGTGCACGGCGACGACGACGAACTCCAACTCGGCCAACTCGCAGGGATAGATGTCGAAGCGCCGGAGTCGGCGGAGCATTCGCCCCAGGCAGTCGTTGTGGCCCAGGTCGGGCTTGCCGTAGAGGCGATCGGTCGGACCGATATGCGCCAGGTACGCAAAGCGGTTCGGCAGGACCGCTCCGATTGCGGTGCAGGAAGAGACGCCGTTGGTGACGGCGACCTGGCCCGTTGCCACTTTGGTGAACTCGTTCATGTCCACGCGCTTGCGATGATCGTTGCTCGGCAGGGCGGACTGCGGGGGGATTCGCCGACGCTCCAAGAGCCGGCAGATGCGGTTCTGGAACAGGCTTGGGTCCTTCCGGTAGTGCTCGGTGATGGCCTCCGCCTCGTCGATTTCCGCGATGATCACCCAGGGCACGCCCAGCACGTCGAACCGTTCGAACGAGCTGAGCACGCGAACGCCGCGATAGTCATCGAGGATCTTTTCGCCCGCGCCGACCTTGACGGCCTCGGCGACCGCCTCGGTCTCGACCCGCAGCGCCAGCGCGGCCGGATCAGGTCGGAACCGCGAATCGGTCACCATGCGTCCATCCATGTTGACCAGGTAGACCTCACCGGTTCGGCCCAGGCCGCGGCGGTCGGAGCAAATCGAGTTGAGCTTATTCAGCGGGCATTGCAGGACGATCCATCCCAGCAGTCCCGTCTTGGCGTCTTGTCCGTTCCGGGCCTCGCGGTTCGGAAGGGGGACGGCGAAGAAGGCGGCCGGTTCGTCCGACGGCGGATAGAACTCGTAGTCGACGAACGTGGTCCGGCGGACGCCCGGCAGGGTTCGGGCAAGCTTCGTGTCGCACAGCGGGCCCTCGAAGAGGTTGCTGCGATAGTCCGACTCGCGGCGCATGGTATGAAACACATACCCGGTTTGGTCGACGAAGAGGATGTCGAAGAAGTCTCCGTAGTGCGTGACGTAGTGCTTGTCCAGCTCGAGATCGTCCGGTGGAGGCAGGGCGCGGTCTCGCCGTCGCAGCGCGGCGAAGGCGTTCATTATCGTCGCGTCGTCCAAGACGCTCTCGGCCGATTCCTGGGCGGCGTCGAAGTAGGCCGTCACCTGGTCCTTTCGCTTCGCGCGGACCGCGGCCAGACGTCGAAACACCGGCCGGGCGTAGTCCTCCGTCGCCGTGGAGGCGACGGACTCGTTGCGGACGCCGACCCAGGCGGCGATCGTCAGACCGAGCGCGCCGCAAAGAAGAAAGGCAAGCTTTGTCGACTTCTTCATGGTCTTCCGTGTTCCCCTAACCGAGCGCTATTGGTCCTATCGGCACTCCGTTCGCGGGGCGCCAGGGGAACGCGCATCGTTATCGTCGCCTACGGGTTTGTCCTACGGCCGCACGGCACGCGGGGTCCGCCATGCTTGATCGCATCGGCCCGATATGCGACAGTGCCGCAACGTCTTTGTCCGCGATCAGGCGCATAGGAAGGAGTCGTCGGCGTGATCCCCATTCGGGATAACATTCCGTCCCGCACGACGCCGTTCGTCAACTATACGATCCTGGTCCTGTGCGGCCTGGCGTTCCTCATGCAGCTTGCGGGGGCCCGGCACGGACAGGTCATCGTCGAACGGTACGGGATGGTGCCGGCACGGCTCACCCACCCGGACCAGCCGATCGTCATCCGGCAGACCGTTCCCGTCCAGCAGGGGCGGTTCATCTTTCAGCGGACGCAGGAACGGAAGCTGGCGGATCCGCCGTTCAGTCCCTATCTGACGCTGCTGACGTGCATGTTCCTGCACGGCGGATGGATGCACTTCCTGGGCAACATGCTGTTTCTCTACATCTTCGGCGACAACGTGGAGGACCGCCTCGGCCACCTGGGGTACGTGGGGTTTTACCTCTTCTCCGGCGTATTCTCGGGCATCGCGCATCTGCTGAGCGACCCGAACTCGGTCATCCCGACGATCGGCGCGAGCGGGGCCATCGCCGGCGTGATGGGCGCGTACTTCCTACTCTATCCGCACGCGCGGGTGCTGACGGTGATCTGGGTGTTCTTCTTCCTGGAGTTCATCGTCTTGCCGGCCTGGCTGATGCTGGGCTTCTGGTTCGTCATTCAGCTCTTCCAGGGCAGTCTGGCCTCGGCGACGCCCGGCGCGGGCGGCGTGGCGTGGTGGGCCCACATCGGAGGCTTTGCCGTAGGGGCGGGGATCGTCTACCTCTTGCGGACCGTCGGTTGGCTGGGGTCCGAGCCCCCGCGCGTCTACCCCGTGACGACGCAGTTCCGCGCCTATCGCGGGCGGAATCCCTGGTACTGAGCTACACGCAACATGTTTGAGCTGTCGAGTAGTCTCGCGTTATGTGGACCAGCCGCCCTCGGCTGGGCCCTTCCTCGTCGGGTGGCCCACCCCTTCAGAGGTCGGGGACACGAATTCGACGCGTTATGTGGACCAGCCGCCCTCGGCTGGGTCCTTCCTCGTCGAGTGGCCCACCTCTTCAGAGGTCGGGGACACGAATTCGGCCGGCTATTCGCGTCCCCCATGGCTGAAGCCATGGGCCACCCAGAGAGAAGTCTTCTTCGGTGGACCGGTCAACCTTTGCGGAAAGCACCTCAGGCACACGTCCCTTCGGATGGAATAATCTACACCAGACAACAGGAGTGGTTTCCCATGAAGCTTCATCGTTACGTAGCGAGCGTGCTCGCATTGACTGCCATCTTGCTTGTGACGCCGAAGGCCCGCTCGGCCGTCGAGGAGGATGCCAAGATCTGGCAGACGGCCTCTCGCCACGCCGAGCGGTCGAACGAGGTCTTTGTGCGATGCCATCGGCTCATGCGGGCGTGGTATCGACACAAGGGGCACGGCAATCATCTCTTGCCGCAGAACCTCGGAAGCCGGCTGTGGACGGGCGAGAACTCGGCGGCCGATCTGTGGTCGTTCTTTGTCCTGACGGCCTACCTGACGGACACGGACGCGCTGAACAGCTACGTGCGTCAGACGCTGATCGACGAGATCCGCCTGACGACGCGCGTGGGCATGCTGCCCGACGCGTACCATATCGATCGAAACGTCTTCGCCCGCGAAGAGATCAACATGGAGCGCGTCCTCTTCGGCTCGAGCGAGTACGTCAAGGACGGCCTGCTGCCGATCGCCGAGCTGATGGGACGGACGGCCTGGTTCCAGCGGAGCCGTGATTTGCTCGACGGCATCTTCGCCCACGCCGCCGTCCACACGCGGTTCGGCAAGATCCCGAGCGAGCGGGCCGAGGTCAACGGGGAGATGCTGCAGAATCTGTGCCGCTTCTACAGCGCAACGGGCGATCCGCGGTACAAGGCGTGGGCCGAGCGGATCGGGGACGCCTATTTCCTGGATGCCTTGCCCGAGTGCAACGGCCTGCCGTGTCATCACTGGGACTTCTCCGCCGGCAAACCGCGGAGCGACGTCCTCTCGCTCAGCGATCACGGCAACGAGATCCTCTTCGGCCTGAGCGAGCTGATGATGCTCGAGCACGTGTACGACAAGGCCAAGGCCAAGCAGTACCTACCGGCGATGCGGCGAATGCTCGATACGCTGTTGAAGGTGGCGGTCAACGAGGACGGCCTGTGGGTGCACTCGATCCAGCCCTCGACGGGCAAGGTGCTCAAGCCGAATACGCCGGACACCTGGGGCTACGCCCTCGACGCCTACTACACGTTCTATCTCATCACCGGCGAGGAGAGGTATCGCCAGGCCGTCCATCGCGCGCTGAAGGGCATCAACGCCAAGCCGAAGTATCGCGAGTGGGGCGGCAGCGATGCCTTTGCCGATTCGATCGAGAGCGGCATCGTGCTGCTGAACCGCATTCCCGAGCCGGAGGGTTTCGCGTGGCTCGAGGCGACCGTGCCGGCGTTTCTCGCCAAGCAGAAGGAGGACGGCATCGTCGAGGGCTGGCACGGCGACGGCAACTACGCGCGGACCGCGCTGATGTACGCACTCATGAAGACGGCCGGCACGCGGATCAGCACGTGGCGGAAGGACGTCAAGTTCGGCGCCGCGATCAAGGACAAGAGCCTGTACGTGCAGCTTACGTCGGCGGAGCCCTGGCAGGGCAAGCTACACCTCGACTACCCGCGCCACCGGATGCACATGGGCCTGACAATGAACTACCCGCGGCTGAACGAGTTCCCCGAATGGTACACCGTCGAGCCGACACGGCTGTACGACGTATCGATCAACGGCGTCGATCAGCCGGCGATGATCGGCGACGACCTGATCCGCGGCATCCCGATCAAGCGGGGGGCGGGCAAGCCCATCCGCGTGATCGTTCGGCCGGTGGACGGCCCGCCATACGGTGGGAAGGCGATTCGGATCAAGGGCCCGGCGGCGTGTGGGGGCGAGGGCGACGTGAAGCTCGAACTGTCGCTCCTGAATGAGACGGGTCGGCCGCAGAAGGTGCGGCTGACGTCCGAGCCGGCCAGGGTCGAGCCGGCGGTGGTCGATCTGCCCGCCGAAGGCAAGGCGGCGATCACGGTGGTCGTTCCGATTCGCAAGGACGGCACGGTGCTCGTCACCGCCAAGACGGCCGACGGCGACTACGAGACCGCGCATCAGATCCGCGTGATCCACGACAAGAATCTGACGGGCTTTGCGTCCTACAGCGATCAGGAGTACAAGGGCCGCGGCTACCTGTGGTCGAAGCGCCGACCCATCGAGGCCAAGCTCGCGGCCAAGCGGGGCAAGGCCCACACGCTGCACATCCTGTGGGGCTCGAAGGGCCGGAAGCGGGCCGGCGTCGTGTTCGTGAACGGGAAGGACACGCTCCTCGTTCATGGGGGCTACGACGGGTTCGAGTGGGTCAAGCTCCCGGTTCCGGCCGAGCAGGTCAAAGGCGACAGCGTGGAGGTCCGCATCCTCCCGAACGAGCGCAAGGGCGCGCCGGCCTTCGTCTCCGAGATGAAGCTGACATGTCCGTAGGATGGGGTGCGTCGAGACGCCCGTCATGATGCTCACGTCGAGCGGTTTCGCATTCTCGTATGGGCGGCCTTTAGCCCGGCCCTCTTGCGCTTGCGTGTGACGTGCGCCTTCTTGGCGGCTGCGGAACGAGTGTCCCTCCGCTGCTTCCGTGTAGTCGCCGCCTTCTGCCCTGCATCTTTCATGCGTTTCGACCAGTCCACCTGCTTCTTGCGGTCGCGCATTCTGACGAGGACATCCGTCTCGATGAGATCGATGTCGTGCATCTTGTGGCAGGTCGGGCACAAGATGACGAGGTTGTCGATGTCGTTGTTGCTGCGGTCCCCATCCACGTGCGCCACCTCAAGCACCTCCGGAATGCCAAGACCGCAGAAGGCGCAGATCGGAGGATAATGGCCGAATGCCAGCTTCCTGTAGTTCACGCGACCGGGCATTTCTGCATCTCCTGTTCGATACGGATGGGCGCTACTTCTTCGCGTCGTTCTTATCTTTGGGTCGCTTGTCGAGCGGGACGAAGTCGTTCCAATCGCGCTTCGGCTTGGGGAGCGTCTTGCGGAACTCGCCCTTGTACAGGCCGATCTTCTCCATCGGGATCTGCTTGAAGCCGAGCTTGAACGCGGGCGAACCCTCGGCGAGCCGGAAGTCCATCTGCTCGGGTTTCACGAACTTGGGATCGTTGTCGGCGAGGTTCTCGCGGCGGCAGATGAGGTTGTCCTCGATCCTCGCGTTCTTCCGGGCGATCGGCGGGGCGTCCATCCATCGCCCGTCGTAGGAGACGTTCCGCACGATGATATTGCCCTTGGGCACCAGCGGCTCGTCCTCGAGGATGTCGACGAGCCTGGGGTACTTCGTGCTGTACGGCGGCTTCTGGTAGTTCACGGCCTTGAGCTTGCCTTGCATGTCCCACGACCCGCCTTCCTTGGCGTACTTGTTGGCCCAGCCGAGGCACCGCGTGTCGATGTGCACGGACGGGAAGCAGTCGACCATGATGTTGTTCTCGACGATGTTGTCGCGCCCGCCGCCGATGAAGGCCGCCCGGCTCGCCTTGTAGAAGACGTTGCCGTAGATCCTCGTTCCGCTGGCGGCGTCGTCGAGGTAGACCGACATCGCCCCGTGCGTGTAGGGTCCGTGGATGTGGTGGAAGAAGTTGTGGCGAACCACGTTGCCGCGCTGCGTCCAGTCGCGGCCGATGTAGAACGCGCCGACGTCGCCCGTCTCCTGACAGATGCTGTACAGCTCGTTGAACTCCACGAGGTGCTCGTTTCCGCCGCCCTGGATGCCCGCGTGGGGGGCGTCGTGGATCAGGTTGTGGCGGATCCGCAGGCCGACGCCGCCTATGCCGACGGCCGGGCGGTAGGTCCGTGCCCAGCGGCTGAAGTGGTGGATATGATTGTTCTCGGCGTAGTTTCCGCAAGCGGTGAGCGTCTTGCGGTCGCCTCCGGACAGGCCGATGCCGCCGTCGCCGTTGTAGTACACGTCGCAGCCGATGACGCCGTTGTGGCTGCCGCCGCGGGCGCTCGCGCCGTATCCGCCGGTGTTGCGGATGGTGCAGCCGCCGATGCGGTTGTTCTCGCCGCCGCGGATGGCGATGCCCGTGCCGCGACAGCACTCGAACGTGAATCCGCGGAGCGTGATGTGCGAGGCGTCTTGCAGGCGGACGAGCGTTCCGATCATCGAGACGTAGGCGGCGTGCTCTTCGATCGGCGCGGGCGGCCAGAAGTAGAGCATGCCCGTTTTCCGATCCACGTACCACTCGCCGGGCGAATCCAGCTCCTCGAAAATGTTCTGGAAGTAGAATCGTTTGCCCGGCGTGTAGCCGTAGGCGCCGTGGGGCGGCTCAGTCGTGACGGTGCCGGTCTCCACATCGATCGATGCGACTTTCTCGTACGTGTCGGCCCAGTCATGCGTCCAGTAGCCGTGGACCCAGACGTCCTCGGTGTCTTTCCATCGCTTGGGTGCGTCGCTCTCGTAGGTGAACTTGCCGCCGTCCTCGCCGGCCGGGGCGGACTGGATCTTGAGCCAGCCGTCGTTCGGGTAGCGGGCGAGCGTCATGGGCTTGTCTTGGAAGAACAGCTCCATCGCCGCATGGCCGCCGCACCCGAACCCGCGTCGCTTCAGCTTGCCGTAGTCGGTGATGCCTTGGGCCTTGAGGTCGGCTTGGAGGACCTTGTCGCGCGCGGGCTCCTTCAGGCGAGCACGAACGGCCGGGTCCGTTACGGGCTTGAACTCTTTGACCCGCTGGCCGCCGACGATGCGGACCGGCTCTTGCTTGTAGGCGCGATAGACGATCGGCGCGTCTGCGGTGCCATTGTCCTTGCCGGTCAGCACGAACGTCTCCGCGAGTTCGTACGTCCCGGCTCGCGCGCAGACGGTGACGCCGCCCTCGGACAGCGGTCCGGACGCCTTCATCTTCCGGACGGCGTCGCGTGCGGAGGCTAGCGTCGCCAGCGGCCCGTCCTTGCCGTCGGCGGCGGGTTCGGCGATTCGGCCGGACCACGCATCCTTGCCGTTGGGGGCGACGTAGAGCGTGCAGGCCTTCCCGGCGTCGGGAGGCTTCTGTCCAGCCCCCAGTGAATTCGACCATGCCGACAGGGCGATGGCGATGAGCGCGCAGTGGAGGCATACGTCGGAGGAATGTAGCGGCTTGGTGTTCATCGAGCGTTCTCCTTTTGCGTCTTTCGCTGCCCTAAGCTACCTGCAAGAATGCTTGGACATTTGGCGAAGCTTGGGTGGCCCACCTCTTCAGAGGTGGGGGACACGAATTCGGCCGGAGATTCGCGCTCCCTTCGCGCGAGCGATGGACCCCCACGGCTAAAACCATGGGCCACCCATATCGAGGTTTCTTCTGACGCACTGTTCAACCTTTCTTGAAAGCAGCCTAGGAACCGTGAGCAACAGACGATGGGGTCCAAGACCGTCGCATCGTCGGCCTCGACGATCCGCGCCTCGAACCGGTGCAGCCCGGGCTTCACGGAGACGACCTGTCGCACGAAGACGCGGTTGCTCGTTCGTCCCACGCCGGCGGGGACCTTGCCGATCGACCTCCGACCGGCGTCTTTGCCGTCGATGAGGAACTGCACCATCACCGGGCCGCAGTCCATTCCGCCGATGTTGCTGACGGCAACGGTGAGCGCGTATCTGCCGGGTTCGGTTCGTTCGATCCAGAGGCTGCCCGGCATCAGCGTGATGCACGGCTTGATGAAGTACTTGAAGCAGAGGCGGTCGGCGGTCTGCAACACGGCCTCGTGAATCTTGTCCGTTTTCGATGTACGCCTCAGGCCGTAGCTCCCGTAGCCGCCGTTGTACCAGCCGAGGCCTCGCATCTCCGGGCAGATCCGCCGGATGTACCGGACGACGTTCTCCATCTCGCCCAGCGGAATCCAGTCCGGCCGCTCCGAGGAGTCCAGGGCGATCAGCGTGTAGCAGTGATTGCCGTAGGCGGGCGTGAGCATGTCGCGCGAGCGGATCACCGGGTCGAGTCGGTCGCGGATCGTCTGGTAGATCTCCTCCGTGCCCAGCGCTTCGGGCAGGGCGCGCCAGAGGTAGGTCTCCAGCAAGAGGAGGTCGGCGCCCATGCGGTAATACGTCGCCAGCTTGGGGTTCAGCCCACCGCCGTTCCAGACCGCGAAGAAGCGATCGGGCTTCTGGCGTTTCGCGTACACCAGGGCCTTCATCGAGGCAATGGAGGCCGCCTCCTTGAACGTGCCGGGATAGCCGCCGCACTCATCGATCCCGAACCCACAGACGTCGGCGTCGCGCGCGTACTTCTTGCGGAAGAGCTGCTTGATGTCCTCGAGTACCGCATCGGGATTCGTCTTGGCCTTCCCCTTGTCGTAGTGGCTCCAGCTCATTCCTCCGTACTCCCAGTCGAGCGGGAGCACGCCGCGCTCGAGGAGCCGGCCGCGTTGCTTGGCCTTTGTCGACGTCACGCATGTGACCCAACGCAGTCCCTCCGGTTCCCGATACCAGGGGAAGTGCAGTCGACGTCCCTTCACGAGCACGGGCAGGAGTAGCTCGGCCGCGTTGTTCTGCTCGTCCGATTCGCGGATGTCGTTGCTCGGATCGAGCTCGACGCGGACGTGATAGGGGCCGTTCTTCGGGGCAAGCCAGGGCCATGTGGCCTGGACGTGTTCTCCCGTTCGCTCGAGAGCGATCTCGGTTTTCGCAATGGATTCGCCCGAAGGAGAGGTCACGACGAGCCGGCCCGCCACTGGCGTCGGGACCTCCCCCTTGCAGATCGCCCGGACGGTGATGACGACCTCTTCCCCTTCCTGCGGGAGCAGCGGTTTGGTGAAGAGGCCGCCGGTGAGGTACGGTTCGGCCGACAGTTCGAGGTCAACAGTCTGAGCGAGCGTCGTACTGCCGGTCGCTGCGACCATAAGCATTGCCGTCATCGCGCGTGTCATGTTCAGAGTCCTCCGTCGTGTGTGGCCTCAACCGGCGAACCGGGATTCGGCGTGCATTCTACAGAACCAGCGGCAAGGGGATCACGCGTTCTTCCGCGATGCTCCGCGCGACGGCCTCGGTGAACTCCATGTACTTCACGCCGTCCTCGAAGCGCGTCAGCGTGATCTCGCCCTGGCCGCGGATGGCGTCGATGAAGTCCTGCTCAACCCGCCACGTGCCTTCCTGCTCGGGCGCGATCGGAATCGCGCCCAGCTCCTTGTCTCCGCGGCGCCCGCCGAAGAGCACATCCCCGCGGAGGAGCAACGTCCCCTCGCTGCCGAAGAGGAACACCTCGGGCTCGCCGACAAGGGCGCTCACGCTGGAGATCTGCATGTGCAGTTGCGCGCCGCATTCCATGTCGGCCACGACGTCCACGAGCTCCGGGACGCGGACCGAACGCAGGATTCCCTGCTCGTCCTTGCGCATCTTGGTGAAGGTCTTGCCCTTGGCCGCGACGCCGGTGCAGTGGCCCACCCATCGCAGGATGGCCTCGTACCAGATGCCGAGGCTCATAATGTTCCGCCCGCTGTATTCGACCTCTTGTCGCCAATGGAGAGGGGCTTCTGGGTCGAGCCAATCTCCGCCCGACCGCAGCTCCACCGAAAGGACGTCTCCCAGATAGCCGTCGGCGAGGAGGCCCTGGATGGTCTTATCGACGCGGAGCGTCAACGGCGAAGGGACGATCTGCGTTACCAGCTCCGGTCGGGTCCGGGATGCGTGCAGCATGGCGTGCGCCTCGCCGGCGTTCATGGCCATGCGGGCCTCGGTCAGGACATGCTTGCCCGCCTCCAGCGCGGCCAACGTCACCGGGCAGTGCATGTACGGCCACGTCCCGATCACGATGGCGTCGGTGTCCGGATCGAGGACGAGGTCGCTCCAATGGTCAAAGACGTTTGGAATGCCGAACTCGTCGGCCACGCGTTGGGACGACTCGCGCGTGCGGTTGCAGACGCTCAGGACCTCGACACCGTCGATGGCCAGAAGATTGGGGATATGCCGGGCCCGCGTGTTTGCGCCCGCTCCGACGACACCAACGTGGATCTTCTTCTCGCCCATGGAGACACCTCCCAGGCTCTTGGATGCATCGGGATGGCCGCTCGTCGTCTCCACGAGAGGGGCTTTCGCGGGGGACGCTCACTCGCTCCGCCAGAACCGCGGCATGAACAAGACGAGGATGGCGTACACCTCCAGCCGCCCGAGGACCATGAGCAGGGTCATGACGACCTTCGCCGGCGCCGAAAAAAGCTGATAGTTTCGCGTGGCCGACACCTCGCCCAGGCCGGGCCCGATGTTGTTCAACGTCGCCGCGGAGGCGGTCGCGGCCGTCACGATGTCGATGGGCACCAGATCCCGATCCGCCGGCGCGACCTGCACCGCCAGGTCGGCGGCGGACTGGACCTTCGGTCTGGCCGCGCGCTCGCAGACCATGATGAGAACGGTGCCGAGCGCGAACAGGAGCAAGATCGTGCAGACGTAGACGAGCGTGGCCAACCGGAGATCGGGATCGATGGGTGTTCGGCCCACGCGAATCGGGCGAATGACGTTGGGACGAAAGACCTTTTCGAGCTCCGCCCACATGATTTTCGCCGCCATGACGATTCGCACCACCTTGATGCCTCCGCCCGTCGAGCCGCCGGAGCCGCCGATGAACATCAGCATGAGCAGCACGGCCTTGGGCACGAAGCCCCAATGGTCGAACTCCGCGGTGCAGAAGCCGGTCGTGGTCTGAAGGCTGACGGTCTGAAAGAGGCCGTACCGGACGGCGTTGCCGAACGAACCCGCGACCGGCTCGTCTGTGGTCGTCACGATCTGCCCACCGTAGATCGAGCCGACGATGATGCAGGCCGCCACGCCCATGATGACGAGATAGGCACGAAGCTCCCGGTCGCGCAGCGCGGTCAAGACCTTGCCCTGCGCAATGTGGTAGTAGAGTCCGAAGTTCACCCCCGCGAAGACCATGAAGACGATGATGACGGCTTCCACGGCGACGGAATCGTACTGGCCTACCGAGGAGTTCAGCGGGCTGAAGCCGCCCGTTGCGAGTGTCGCGAACGTATGGCAGAGCGACTCGAACCAGGACAGGCCGCATGACTTGAGCAGCAGGGCTTCCGCGATCGTAAGGAACAGGTAGATCAGCCAGAGCGCGCGGGCCGTCTCACGGATCTTCGGCCGCACGCCCTCCGGCGTCGGGCCGGGTGATTCGATGCGGAATAGCCGCTTGCCGCCGACGCCGACCGCGGGGAAGACCGCGACGAAGAGGACGATGATTCCCAGGCCGCCGAGCCAGTGCGTGAACGCGCGCCAGAAGAGAATCGCTTGCGGGGTCGCTTCGATGTCGCTGAGGATCGACGCCCCCGTCGTGGTGAAGCCCGACATCGTCTCGAAGTAGCAGTTGACGAATTCGCGGAAGGGGGTATCCGGCACCTGCGTTTGAAGCCTGGCCCAGACATAGAAGGGGGTCGACCCGAGTGCCGCGGCGAGCAACCACGAACCCGCCACCAACAACAAGGCCTCCCGTCGCCCCAGGCCTCGTTCGGAAGGCCGGCCGAAGACGCGCGCCAGCCCGCCGACAAGCAAGCACAAAAGCATGCCCGCGGTGAACGCGACGACGGCGGGCCACTCCGCGATGCTCCCCCGGACGTATCCCTGGACGGCCCAGCCCAGGCTGAAGACCATGGCCACGCCGAGGACGACCGAGAGGACACCCAGTTGCCGTACCACATACCGGTAGTCCACGCGTCACCTGCCCACGAAGAACCTGCGGAGCTCTTGCTGGATACCGCTCTTGGCGATGACGACGACCTCGTCGCCGGGTTCCAGGCGGTCCGTCGCCGTCGGCACGTGCACGTCGCTCCCGCGCTGCAGCGCCGCCACCATCAAGCCGGACGGGAACTGCACCTCACTCAGCGGCTGGCCCACCGCGCTCGAGCCGGCCGTCGGTCGGATCTGATACACGTCCGCCACACCTTCCGCCAGCGTCGCCATGCGCTGTACGGGCGATTCGTCGGCCATCCGGTAGATCTCGCGGGCGGCGATCATCCTCGGCGAGAACGCGCGCTCCAGCCCGATTTGCTCGAGGAGGTTCAGGTATCTCGGCTGTTGGATCACCACGAAGCTGCGTCCCGCGCCCATCGACTTGGCCTGGACGGCGGCGAGGATGTTGTGTTCGTCTTGATTGCTCAGGGCGATGAAGATGTCGGCGTCCTCGATGCGCTCCTCCCGAAACGTGACGAGGTCGGTCGGGTCCGCCTGGAGGACGGTCACGTGCTCCAGCTTGGCGGATAGCTCTTCGGCCCGCGTGAGGCTTTGCTCGAAGAGTCGTATGGAGAACTGGTGGCCGCGGAACTCCCGGCACAGCCACACCCCCATGGCCGATCCCCCCATGACGACCATGCTGCGGCGCGGCATCTTGCCGCGCTGGAAGAGCTTGCGTGCGTCCTCGAAGGTTGCGGTCTCTCCCAGGAGTGTGATGATGTCGTTGACCTCGATGACGGTTTCGGCGTCCGGGATGAAGACGGTGTTGCCGCGCTCCACCGTTCCCACGAGCGTTCCGCGGGACAGCTTCGGCCGCAAGGCCTTCAGTGACTGTCCCAGGGCTTCGGCCTTGTCGTCCACGGCCAGTTGCTGCATCTCGATCTGGCCGCGGGCGAAGTGCTCGATGGCCATCGCACCAGGGTTGCGGACCACGCGGGCGATCTCGAGTGCCGTGAGGTACTCGGGGAACACGAGCGCATCGATACCGAGACGCTTGGCGTAGTCCGTGCCGGAAGTGGGATGGTAGGTGGAGTGGTGTGCCCGGGCGATCGTCTTCTTGACTCCTAGGGACTTGGCGATCGTCGCGCAGAGGAGGTTCACCTCATCGGCGTCGGTGGCGGCCACGAGGAGGTCCGATTCCTTCACACCGGCCTCGCGGAGCACGCGTGCGTCGCACGCCGAGCCGCAGAGCGTACGGACGTCGAGGACATCCTCGAGGGTCTCGAGGGTGTCCGCCGAGGTATCGATCATGACGATGTTATGGCCCGCGGAGGCGAGGACCTCCGCTGAATGACGGCCCACCTCGCCCGCGCCGACGATGATGATGTCCATGGCCTGATCCCACCTACCGTGGCCGTGATCATATCGGAAGCCACGGGTGGATGGAACACCGTCATCGGCGAGTGCCCGGCGTTCCGGTAGGATGGTCGCAAGAGGTTGCTGCTGAAGGCATCCAAATTACGGGTTGATCGAATCCGGCCCGGTAGCCGATGCTTACCAAGAGCGCGACCGCTTGGTTTGCGCTATAAACGCAGTCACGGACACGCGACAGGCCCTCGATAACGATCGGTCCTAAGCATGGACACCGCCGCACTCATCAAGGTCTTCGCCCAGTCGATGCTGCTTGGGGCACTGATCGGGCTTCAACGGGAACGCAGCAAGCGGCCGCTGGCCGGCATCCGGACGTTTCCCCTCATCGCAGCGCTGGGCACGCTGTGCGCGGTCTTGGCCGACCAGTACTCTTCGTGGATTCTGGCGGCCGGCTTCCTCACGATGGGCGCCTATGTCATCACGAGCGGCATCTTGCGTTGGCAGATCAAGCAATCGCTCTCCACGACGACGCAGATTTCGATGCTCGTGACCTTCGCTATCGGCGCGATGCTGTTGCACGGACCGGCCGTCGTCGCGATTGCCGTCGGTGTTGTGATGGCCGCACTGCTGCAGTACAAGCCCGAGCTCCACGGCATGGCCGAGCGACTCCAATCCAAGGACGTCTACGCGGTCGTGCAGTTCACGCTCATCACGTTCGTGGTCCTGCCCGTGCTGCCCGACCGGACGTTCGATCCGTTCGAGGTCGTCAATCCGCGACAGGTCTGGTGGATGGTCGTGCTGGTCTCCGGCATGAGCCTGGCCAGCTACGCGCTGCTCAAGGTCGTCGGCGGATCGAAGGGCACGCTGGTCAGCGGGCTCGTTGGCGGTCTGGTATCGAGCACGGCCACCACGATCACGCTGAGCCGGCGAACCAAGCAGGGCGAGCAGACGGAGATGGTTGCCGCCGCCATCATGGCCGCCTCCGGCGTGGTATTCCTGCGGGTGGCCGTCATCGTGGCCGTCGTCAATCGATCGCTCCTGTCGGCCGTCTTACCTCCCATGGCCTTGCTGTTCGTGGTCGGGCTGATCGTGGGGGCGGTGATGGCGTTTCGGAAGGACGCCGAAGAGGTCGGCCTCATGGAGGTCAAGAACCCCTGCGAGCTCCGCTTCTCGATCGTCTTTGCGGCGATGTACGCCGTCGTGCTCTTCCTTCTCGCCGCCGGACGATACTACCTCGGTGAGCAGGGGACGTACGTGGTATCGGCCCTCTCCGGCCTGACGGACATGGATGCGATTGCTGTGTCGGTGACGCGGCTGTTCGGCTTGGAGGATCTCAACGCCACGGTGGCGGTGCGGGCGATCATCCTGGCCAGCATGGCCAACATGGTCTTCAAGGCCGGCCTCATGGGCGTGGTCGGCAACCGCGCCCTGCTGAAGCGCGGCATTGTTGGATTTGCCGTCTTGCTGGTGGCCGGCGGCGTGGCGATCGCGCTCGTGTGAGACGCCTATCCCCGGCCGCGCCGTCGTCAAGGTTCGCGGTGCACCAATGGACTCCCCCGCATTGGCATCGAGGTTCACCGGCGCATTGCTCGGCACCTTCGTGGGCGACGCCCTCGGCATGCCCTTCGAAGGGTTGCTCGCCTCGATGATTGCCCGTCGGTGGCCTGCGGATCGGCCGATGATGGCGGACCGCCTCGGTCGTGGAACCTACACCGACGATACCGAGATGATGATCGGCGTGGCGGAGTCGCTCGTGGAATCCGGCGGCCTCGATGTCGACGACATGGCCGATCGACTCGCGGCGAACCTCGATCCGCAGCGAGGGTACGGGCCGGGGGCGCTGCGGACGCTCGAGGCGATCCGTGGGGGTATGCCCTGGGAACAGGCGGCAAACCTGGTCTTTCCCGACGGATCGTACGGCAACGGGGCGGCCATGCGGATCGCGCCCGTCGGGGCACTCTTCAACGACAGCCCCGACGCGCTGCGCGACGCCGCGGAAGCTTGCGCGAGGATCACGCACACGCACCCGCTGGGGATTGATGGCGCCGTCCTCCAGGCGGCGGCCGTGGGGACGGCCGTCCGCTGGGATCCGAGCAAGGCCTTCCTACCGGCGGCGTTTCTCGACACCGTCCATGCGGTGGCGGGAAGCTTGTCCCAGGTGTACTTGACGAAGCTCGACGATATCGACGCGCTCTTGCGCAGTCGGCCTGACGAAGACCAGATCGTGGCGCGTCTGGGCAACGACGTCACCGCGCACGGTTCCGTGCCCACCGCGGTTTATAGCTTCCTCGCCCACGCCGACTCGTTCGAGCAGGCCGTGGTCGGCGCCGTTTCGCTCGGCGGGGATACGGACACCATCGGGGCGATGACGGGCTCGATCGCGGGGGCCTTTCACGGCGTGGATTCGATTCCGCGGGCGTGGTTCGACGCACTCGAGAACGGACCCAAGGGGCGCGACTACGTGATCGACCTTGGCCGCCGTCTTGCCGAGCTTCACCGCGACCGATAGCCGTCCGGCGTTCTGTTCCTGATTCCCCTCCCAATACTGTGGATGCCGATTGGCGTGGCCCTCGCGGGCGCCGGCGTGCGCTGCGGGGCGCCCCCGCCGGGATTTCGCTAAGGTCGGCCCGCCCGATAACCGACCCAACCGATGAGCGGGGGCCCGTCCAGGCCCGCAACCGAGTGCCGGGGTGCCGGCGGAGCGAGGATGCGACGCGTGCGGACGATCGCGGTCCGTCTGTTTGTCTTACCTATGCTGATCGCCGATTCCCTGCGCGTGCTTCGCCGGCGAGCGCACCGGCCTGCGCCGGCAGGTTATCGCGTGCTCCTCGTGCTGCGGCGCCTGCGAAGGGGTATCCTCGGTCCGCCGGGACGACGGCCGCGCGCGACGTCCGTCGGTGTCTTCGGTGGGGACGCGATCGACTTGGCCCCTTGGCACCTACGCCGCGAGGCCATGTCCCCTCTCGGGGAGCGATTTCACCGGCTGTTGCATCGATTGCATTCGTTTCGCGCGAGCGCGGTGCTGTTCGTTTGCATGCTTACGTTTCTGGTGGCGACGTCGCTCCTACTGAGTTGGATCCTCGGCCCGGCCGAGCGTTCGACGGCCGGACCGTCTCCGGCGACGATCCTCCTTGCCCTGGCCGGCATCCTCGCGACGCTGACGGGATTCCTGCTGGCGGCGGCGGTGTTCGCACTGCAGTACCACGCACAGCAGCTTGGGACTTTCGCGTTCTTGTCGGCGTACCTACTGCGACGCGGAGGTTTCTTCCCGCTGGCCGCTGTGAGTTTGGCGGCCATTGGCGCATTCATGGTGACCGCAATCTGGTGCTCGGCAGGGATGTGTTGCGGTGCAAGCCCGTGGTTCGAACTCGCAACACTGTTCCTCTTGCTCCTCCTGCTGCTTCTGGGCCTCTATGGCCTCCTCACCGCGCCAAGCCAAGCCTTTCTGGAGAAGCATGGCATTCCGGGAATGGTATTTGAGTACGAATGCGCTTTGAGCGAGATCGGAGCTGCCGGTGTTCTGCCGTCGCCAAGAATCCGGAAAGGAGACTTGAAGCGCCTGCGCATGGCTGCGCTTGAAGAGGCTGCGTCCGGTAGCTCGGAACGATTCCGTGAATGTCTTACCGTGATCGGCGCCCTCGTTACTGCATGGCATCCGTATCGGAAGGAGGCACTGCGGGCGACCACCTACTACCCGCTGTGCCTCGATGAAGATCTTCTTTGCGGGCAGTTGTGGAGGTCTGAACTTGCAGACACCGTACTCGGTGCGAACAACATGCGGAAGGTCGACGCGTTGCTGTCTTTCGCTCTTGACGGCATGCTGGGCTCGAAGCGCACGTTCGACGAAGAAACCCTGCGAAACGCAGGAGAGATAATCGTTCAACTCTATAGGTCTTCCGTTCACCACGGCTCGCGACAAGACCGTGCCAGCTTCATTGCCAGACGAGTCGAAAGCAGGATTCTGCCATTGGCGCTGACGTGGGAGCCTTCTCTTACCAAGCCCAATCTCGCTACGTTGGCAGCAGCGCTGGGCTTTGCACTTGCGCTTCTCCGCTCCGCAATGGAGGCGGAGCAAGTCGGGGATGCCGGGGAATTCCTCGAGCGAATGTGGGGCTTCACTACGGATGACTACTTAAGGTTCGTGGGTTCTCCGGAAGTACCTGATCCCATGGACGAAAAGGAACGTCAGGTCTACCAACTTCACCAATACGCCGTTCTCGTGATTGCGTCGTGGGGGCTTCACGGGGCTCTTAAGACAGGGAAAGAGAATTCGGCGACGAACGCGGTTCTCAGCAAGGCAAGATCCAAGCTCGGGACGAAACAGGACCTTCTTGAGCTATGGCGCAGGTTCGGCCCGGACCCAGACATCGATATGCAGCTTGGGATCAAGGGGTGGCGGGTGGATCGTCAAGAGGCTCGCCATGGTGTGGTCGACCTTGAGTGGTCCGGTGGTGACTGGGTATGGCGAGGCTTCTTGGGAATGCTTCTGTCTAGACCGACCGGCAGACCACGGCGAAACCTTCAAGAAGGCTTGACCTGTAGCTTGCAGGACGTGGAACGAATCGCCAGGGAATGGCTCAGCAAAAAGTACATCCGCCGTGACCTCCTCGGCATCGAAGACGGGGAACAAGAGGAGGCCTTGGAGGGTGTGCTCCGGATCTTCGCGGCGCTGAACCGAACGCACGATGCCGAGGTGCTGAGGGACACGATCCAAGCCGAACCCGCCGACGAGCACGTCCGGGCATTCTGCGAGGCCGTCGTCGCAAGACTCCGTGAAACGCCCTCAATCGTTCACGCGTTGCGGCCGGAACCGGCCCGACCCGGCCCGGACGGCGCAGACGACGCCCCCCAAGTGGGAGAAGCCATGGCTGCGGCGTCCGGGGGGCAGGACGTCCGCGAACGACCGGCCGGGGTCATATACGGGCTGCACATGCCCAAGCCGATGCTCCTAGCAGGGGGAGACGCACCGATCGAGCAGGCGCGGATGCTCGCCCACGAGTTGGCCGAGGCCGAGGAGTCCGAGATCCTCCGGGCGGTGGCCGGCGCGGTTGCCGGGGCGGAGGGGCTCGCGGTCCGCGACCTCACCGATCTCAAGGATGCCGTCCTGCGGGCGATGGGATTGCTGGCCGCGCGACAGTGTCGGCCGTCGGCGATCTTCGTGCCGGACGATTCGAACGTGCTGTACGCCCTGTTCGGCGGTCGCCCACCCCGGATCCCGGAGTTCTGCGAACGGGATTCGGCACATCCACCCCTCGAGACCTCCGGCGTTCCTCCGAGCCGAAGGGACGCCCCGACGGCATCCGTGCGAGAAGAGGAGCAGGTCCCGTCGCAGGATCTCATTTCGAAGGCGGAGCTCTCCGCCTTGCACGCGCCGGTGGATCGGGGGGCCGAGCAGGGGTCGGGCCTTCCTTTCGGCCCGCGCTACCTCGGCGACTACGAGCGATGCCGCGTGTTCGCGTGGCCGGAGGATGTGGGCGCGGACGATCTTGTCGTCGTCGACGCCGAGCGGTTCTTCTCCTGGATCGTGCCGGCGGATCGGCCGCACATCCGCATCGATATCCAGGACCACAACAGGGAGCTGCACGAGCGCTGGCTTGCCGAGATGCGGCACGACGAAAGCGCTCCCCATACACCCGAGGAGGTCGAGGTCTTGGCCGTCGCTCGGCTGGCCGTTCGTGTTGCCGTTGCCGATCCGTTGGCCGCCGTCCGCGTGGACCTGCCGTAGTTCTTCTCGACCGCAGACCGGAACACCAGTAGGCTTTGCCGACCGCCTTATTCACGGCATCCAACCTTGAAGTGGTACGCAGACCGGAAGGTTGCGTACAATGCGCGACCTTGAGAAGAAGACCGGAGAGGAGCCGACCGCCAACCATGAATGAAGATCCGTACGCCGAGGCCCGCAAACGGATGGTCGAGATGCAGCTTCGCCGACGCGGCATCAACGATCCTCGCGTCCTGGAAGCGATGGAGCGGATTCCCCGCGAGCAGTTCATGGCTCCGGGTTCGGAGGCCGAAGCCTACGACGACAAGGCCGCGGCCATTCAGAGCGGCCAGACCATCTCCCAACCGTACATCGTGGCCTTGATGACGCAGCTCCTGGAACCGCAGCCGACCGACCGCGTCTTGGAGGTCGGGACCGGTTCGGGCTATCAGGCGGCGATTCTGGCGCTGCTGTGCGAACACCTCTACACGGTCGAGCGGCACCGGGAGCTAAGCGACATCGCCCGTCGCCGGCTCGAAGCCCTCGGCCTCACGAACGTCAGCTACGAAATCGGAGACGGGACGCTTGGTCTGGCCGACGAGGCCCCCTTTGGCGGCATCTTGGTGACCGCGGCGGCCCCGCGGATTCCCCGCACGATGACCGATCAGCTCGATGAGGGCGGGAGGCTGGTGATCCCCGTCGGCGACGCCGCCTACCAGACGCTCACGGTCGTGCGACGCCAACGAGGGACGCTCGTGGAGACCCCGAGCATTTCCTGCCGATTCGTGCCCCTGATCGGCCAGGCAGGCTGGAACGCCAAGGACGTCGCGGGGCAATTCTAAGCGGTTCGTAAGAATGGATGTCGAGTGTGGCACGGCCGCCCACGGCCGTGAGCCATCAAACTGCCCAGCCGAGGGCGGCTGGGCCACAATTCCCCTACTTCCCCGGAAGCGGCGTTGCCGATACTATACGTAGCGGTCCAACACGTCACCGGACGACATTGGGAGGTCGTCAGGGAGGGCCGCCCCGCGGCCTTCGATCACGCGAGGGAGGTATCCGCGATGTCATCAGTTGCGCAACGGATTGCGTTGGGGGGCATTCCCGTCCTGCTCTTGAGCCTGTCGGGTTGCCAGAACTGGAATTGGCGTTGGTGGGAGAAGACCGCGCCGGAGCAGCAACCGCTCGGCTCGATGGTCCCCGAGGAGGGAGAGCCCATCTCCTCCGGCGAGCCGTCGGCAAAGATTCAAACGTCGGCCGAACTCGCCGCCGACGAGCGACAGGCGCAGCCCAAGGATCGGTATGCCCCTTCGCCGCCGGAGGACCACGTGCACGTCCTCCAAGCGGGAGAGTCGTTGTACGGACTGGCCCGCAAGTACTACGGCGATCAGCAACAGTGGCGTCGGATCTACCAGGCCAATCGAAACCGCATCAGCGATCCGTCCAAGGTCAAGGTCGGGATGAAGCTCATCATCCCGTAGACGAACGTGGCACCGCGTGTCCAAGCTGACCCTCGACAGCCCGGTGCAATTCGTGAGAGGCGTCGGCCCGAGGCGCGCGGAGTTCCTTGCCAAGTTGGGCGTGCATACCGTCAGCGATCTGCTCTTTCACCTTCCCACGCGTCACGAGCGGCAGCCGGACGCGTGCGCGATCAAGGAGCTTGAGCTGGGCGAAACCTGCACGGTCGTGGCGGGCGTGGCGAGCGTCCGGTCCCGCGGCGGATACCGGCAATCGTCCATCGTCTTGCGGCTCGTCGACGCGACCGGCGAGTGCACCGCCCGCTGGTTCAACGCGACCTGGATCCAGCGAAAGGTGAGCCCCGGCGACACCGTTCGCGTCTCCGGAAAGGTGGGGGAGTATCAAGGCAGGGCCCAACTCGTGAACCCGGCGCTCGAGGTCGTCGGGGAGGACGACGACGACGAGGATCTCGCCTGCCGCGGGCGCCTTCTGCCCGTCTACCCGGCCACGGCGGGTCTGACCAGCTCGCAGATCGCCCGGTACGTCAGCCGGGCGCTTCCCCTCGTGCTCGGGGAGATCGACGAGTGGCACGACGACGCCCACCTTCGCAGGCTCAATCTGGCCCGCCGCCGGACTTCGATCGAGCGCGTGCACTATCCCGTGCGGTCCGAGGACCCGGCGATCGCCCGCCGTCGCCTGGCCTACGACGAATTGCTCCTCATGCAGCTCGCCATCATGCGCAAGCGGCGACTTCAGCGATCCTCGGTCCGCGGCCTGCCGATCCAGAACACCGACGAGATCGACCGCCGTATCCGCAAGCGGTTTCCGTTCAGGCTCACGGCGGCGCAGCGGAACTCCATCGACGAGATCGCCGCCGACCTGGCGCGGCCGATCCCGATGAACCGTTTGCTCCAAGGCGACGTGGGCGCGGGCAAGACGGTCGTTGCCCTGTACGCGGCCCTTCTGGCCGTCGCGCACAAATACCAGGTTGCCATCATGGCCCCCACGGAGATCCTGGCCGAGCAGCACGCGCGGAGCATTCGTCGGTACCTCGAGGGCAGTCGCGTGCGGACCGAGCTGCTCATCGGGGGAACCCGGCGCGCGCTTCGCGCCGACGTCATACGCCGCATCGGCGAGGGCGAAATCGACATCGTGATCGGGACACAGGCCTTGCTCGAGCGCGACATCGAATTCCACAGCCTCGGCCTCGTGGTTATTGACGAGCAGCACAAGTTCGGCGTCGTTCAGCGGGCGACGATCCGCAGCAAGGCCACCCAGGGCCGGCCGCACTATCTCGTCATGACGGCCACGCCCATTCCCCGCACGCTCGCCCTGACGATCTTCGGTGATCTGGACGTTTCGGTGATTGATGCGCTCCCGCCGGGTCGCAAGACCATTCAGACGCGTCATATCCCTCCCGAGGCGACGAGCGATGCCTGGCGGTTCGTGCGAGACCGGATCGCCGCGGGCGAGCAGGTGTTCGTCGTCTATCCGCTCGTCGAGGAATCCGAGTCGCTCGACGTACGAGCGGTGACGGCCGAGGTCGATCGGTTGCGAGAGGAGCTGCTGCCCGGTTGTCGCGTCGAGCTCTTGCACGGCCGCATGAGGCCCGAGGAGAAGGACGCCGTCATGCGTCGCTTTGCCGAAGGGGCTATCGACGTCTTGGCCGCGACCACCGTCGTCGAGGTGGGCATCGACGTGCCGAACGCGACGGTCATGGTCGTCCAGAACGCCGAACGCTTCGGCCTGTCACAGCTGCACCA
Organism: uncultured Planctomycetales bacterium; assembly: GCA_964550865.1. Classification (GTDB taxonomy): domain Bacteria; phylum Planctomycetota; class Phycisphaerae; order UBA1845; family JAFGLZ01; genus JAFGLZ01. The sequence goes on along the minus strand of CAZKCX010000005.1, from coordinate 5,737 downwards.
GCTCCGGGGGCGGATCGGACGCGGCAGCAAGCCGGGCCACTGCCTGCTGATGGCCGAGCGCCCGGGCGAGACGGCCCGGTCACGACTGAGCGTGCTGACGCGCACCACGGACGGCTTCCGCATCGCCGAGGAGGACCTACTGCTCCGCGGCCCGGGCGACCTCATGGGTGGGCACCGACAGCACGGCTTCGACCTGAAGGTGGCCGACCTGATCTCCGACGTGGACCTGCTCATGCAGGCTCGATCGCACGCCGCCAAGCTCATCGCCGAGGACCCGAATCTGACCCGTCCCGACCATGCGGTCATCCGTCGCGAGTTGATGCGCGCCATGGAAGGCCGCTTTGAGCTAATCGACGTCGGCTGACGGCGGACCTCTCCTACCGTGGGTACAAGCGTTCCCCGGGAGATGACGTTCCGCTTGGGTCGATCCGAGCGCGCCGGTAGAATCGAACCCTTTCGGCCGAACCCGCAGGACGCAGACGGACGAGAACGCATGGCTGCAGGCAGCGGCCGGATACCACCGGGAGGATACACGATGAACCGCAGAGAGTTTCTGATCGCGGGGGCCGCGGGGCTCACGGGCCTGCCGTTACGCTTCCATGGAGTACCGGCCGCGCTGGCGGCGCCGGCGACCGATGACGTCTTCGACATCTCGCTGGCCGAGTGGTCGCTGGTCAAGACGTTGCGCGCCGGCAAGATGACGAACCTGGACTTCCCCCGCGTGGCCAAGCGGCAGTTCGGCATCGACTGCGTGGAGTTCGTCGATCAATTCTTCCGTGACAAGGCGAAGGACACCGCCTATCTGAACGAGTTGAAGAAACGAGCGGCCGACGAGGGCGTCAGGCTCGCGCTCATCATGCTCGACACGAACGGGCCGCTCGGCGTCGCCCGGAAATCCCTTCGGGACCGCGCCGTGGACAAGACGTTCGAGTGGATCGACGCGGCCAGGCAGCTCGGCTGCCACACGATTCGGATCAACGCCCGCGGGGAGAAGGATCCCGAGGAGCTCCGCAAGTGGATGGTCGAGAGCTGCACGCGGCTGGCCGAGTACGCCGCCAAGCGAGGCATCAACGTCGTCATCGAGAACCACGGCGGGTCGTCGTCGGACCCCGTTTGGCTTGCCTCGGTCATGACGCAGGTGAACAGACCGAACTTCGGCACCTTACCGGATTTCGGCAACTTCCCCGACGAGGTGAACCGCTACGATGCAGTGGAGTCGCTCATGCCGTGGGCCAAGGCCGTCAGCGCCAAGGCCACGCGCTTCACGCCCGAGGGACGGGTCGCCGAGACGGATTTCCGGCGGATGATGCGGATCGTGCGCGACGCGGGATACGTCGGGCACGTCGGCGTGGAATCCGGCGCTCGTTCGCAGGAGACCGAGGCCGACGCGATCCGCATGACGCGCGACCTGCTTCGGGCGATCCAGGCGCAACACCGTCGATGCCGGCCGATCTTCAACGGGCGGAACCTGGATGGCTGGACGGTGATCGAGGGCGGCGAATGGTCCGTCAAGGACGGCGTGCTGATCGGACGGAACGGCCGCAACTGGACGACCGACCCGGAGAAGACCGGCTCCTGGCTCCGCACGAACAAGCAGTACGCCGACTTCCGCCTCGAGCTGCAGTACACCATCAGCAAGAACGGGAACAGCGGCGTGTTTTTCCGGTCGGCGGCGGAGAAGAACCCGGCGTTTACGGGCTACGAGATGCAGATCTACGACGCCCCGGGCCGTCCGCCGAGCAAGAGCGGGCCCGGCGCGATCTATGACGTCGTCGCGCCGACCGAGAACCGTGTGCGACCGGCCGGCCAATGGAATACGGTGACGATCCTCGTCAAGGGTCCGAAGATCGCCATCGAGATGAACGGCAAGCGCGTCGTGGACACCGAGCAATCCCGTTCGATGCGCGGCTACATCGGCCTGCAGAACCATGACGAACGGGCGGTCGTGAAGTTCCGCAACATCCGGATCGAGGAGCGATGAGCCCGCTTGGGCCACTTTCGAAGCCCACCGCGTTGGAGAGGAACCGTGAGGCCCAAGGGCTGGCGAGACGAAGCCGCGACGAGCGTCCTGGTCGATGCCCTGCCGTCGCTGGGGCTGCGCGAACGCGTGCTGCTCGCGGTGAACGACGAACGTAGCATTGTCTTAGGTCTGGACGAGCTCGAGATCGATTTCGATTGTTGGCATCGGTTCGCGTTGGGCGGGCGGGGCGCACGACCCTGGCCGCCCGAGGGCGACTTCGGGGTCGCCATTGTTCGTTTGCCCAAGAGTCGTGAGACGCTCGAGATGACGCTGGACGCCGTGTGCTCGAGACTTCGTCCGCGCGGTCGCCTGCTGCTCTTCGGCGCGAACGACGAAGGCATCAAGTCGGCCGCGAAGCGACTCGACGCGCTCCTCGGTAACGCGGAGACCGTCGAAACGCGGCGCCACTGTCGGATCCTCTCGGCAACGGTGCCGGATCCGCTCCCGCCGCTTCGCTCCCAGCTCGAGGATTGGCAATCGCAGGCGGCGGACGATCTGCCCGAGGGAGGATCGCTGCGATGGATCTCCTATCCGGGCGTGTTCGCCCACGGGCGGTTGGATGACGGAACGCGGCTGCTGCTATCCGCCTTGCCGCCGCTGTTACCCCGAACGCGTCTGCTCGATTTCGGCTGCGGGGCCGGCGTCATCGCGATGGCGGCGGCGCGTCGCGAGCCGCGTCTTCGCGTGGACCTGCTCGACAACGATGCGGTGGCCTTGGAGGCCGCGCGACGGAATATCCCCAAAGGGCGAACGATCCTCAGTGACGGCTGGCGGGCCGTCGAGAAGAAGCGCTACGACGTGATCCTGAGCAATCCGCCCATCCATCGCGGCAAGGCGAAGGACTTCGACCTGCTGGAGGCCTTCCTCGAGGACGCACCGGAACACCGTACGCGTGATGGCCTGGTCCGCTTCGTCGTGCAGCGCACGGTTCCGGCGCACCGCCTGCTGGACCAGACGGATTGTCCCTACGCGCTGATTACGGAAGATACGCGGTACCGCGTGTGGGAGATGCGCCCCGGGTAAACCATGCCGCGAGCGACGAGACACACCATGAGGTGTCCAGCGAAGCTGCTTGCAGCAAAGATCGAACAGTGTGGCACGGCCGCCCCCGTCTTCGCTACGTTTCGTCGCGGCAAGCCCGGCCGTGAACCGGGGAAGGGTCTCAGCCGAGGGCGGCTGGGCTACAGAAGGGTCCCAGCCGAGGGCGGCTGGGCTACAGAAGGCGAAGCGGCTCGACTGTTCAGACATGGCCGCGAACAGCCTAGTGTTGTGTCGCAACTCATTCGATGGGCGTCCAGCCGATGGGTGGCCCATGGCTTTAGCCGTGGGGGACGCGAATCGGCTGCCAGTTCGTGTTCCCCACCTCTTCATTTGTCCCGAACCTTGTCGACGGAGAGGTAGGCGACGAATTCCCGCCTATCCCATCAGATAGGCGAGCAGCGTATCGCCCTGTGAGAAGTCGGGTACGACCAGGTCGGCGCCGGCCCGGATCAGGCGGGCGCGTTTCTCGCGGTTGAGGCCGTGGCGGCGGACCTCGTCACTTGCCAGGCCGATCGCGATACCGCCGCGCTTCTTCGTCTCGCGGAGCTCCACGGGGCCGTCGCCGAATGTGGCGAGCTGCGAACCGGTCAGCGCGTTGTCGGTGAGAATCCTGTCGATCACCATCTTCTTGCTGTACTTGGCGATGTCGCCCACCGCGCCGTAGATCCGGTCCTCGAATAGGTCCGCATAGCCGAGGGCTTGGGCCTCGGCCACGACGTCGTCGCGGTCGGTGCCGCTGGCGAGGTAGAGCTTCACGGCGCGGTCGCGCAAGGCGTGCAGGAACTCGACAGCGCCCTTCATCGTGTAGTCGCCGACGTCCAATTCGCCCCGCTCGAGTTTTGCCAGGCGGGAGCGGACCATCTCCATGAGCGCGTCGTTGTAGATCCCCTTGTAGCCGAACTTGTCGAGGGTCTCTTCTTCCGGGACGCAGCCGAACTGCCGGACCATGGCCACCAGGGCCTCCATCTGGAGGATCGTCTGGATGCCCGTGGACTTGTCGATGTAGTCGCGCACGTGGGCGACGACCTTGCGGTAGAGCCCTTCGTCGGCGTCCTCGTATCGCCGACCGAGGATGGCCCGCACCATCACGGGCTCCATGATGGCCTCCCAGCCCTGGCGAAGCGTGCTGATCGTTCCGTCGTGATCGAACACCGCGTGCTCGATCCGCCCCAGCTGGAGCCCGGCCGTGACGACCTCGATCTCGGTATCGCCGTGGTAGCGGGCCCGTCGCGGATCGTCGGCCAACTCCGGGTTGTAGACGTAGTCCGGGTCGGAACCGACGGCGAGGATCTCGTCGGGCGAGGCCGTTCCGCACTGCTCGAGCTTCGTCACCGTGACGGAAGCGGCGAAGTTTCCCAGCTCGGCCGCCTCGCCCACCGCCCCGGCGGCCGCCAGCGTCGCGGCCATGGCCGAGACGGCGGCGTCTCCCGCACCGACGGGATCGACGGACGTAAGGATCTGGATGCCGGGGACGTCGTGGGCGGAGGTGCCGTCGTAGCCGATGCACCCCCGCGCGCCGCGCGTCACGAAGACGGGCTTGCCGGTCTTGGCGTGGATCTGCTCGGCGTATTCGTGGGCTTCCTCGAGCAGCACGACGTCGCCCACCTCGCGGGGCGTTCCGGCGAGATTGCCGGCCTCGATGTCGTTCAGCTTGAGGATCGCGCCCTCGTACAGGTGGCTCTTATGCCGACTGTCCACGATGAAGATGCGATCGGGATGGGCCGCGATCACCTTGTTGATCCGTGCGATGAGCGTATCGGACTTGATGCCACGGACGATCTGCTGGTTCAGGATAACGGCCCGCACCGCGTTCAGCACGGACTCCAGATTCTCGATGAGGCGGAGCTCGGTCGCCGGCGCGATCTGGTTGAACGCGCCGAAGTCGAGCCGCGACAGTTCCTCGCCCTCTAGGTACGGCTTGCCGTAGACGGCCGTGTCCCAGTCGTCGGATTGCGTGACCATCCCGTCCGTGTTCACCCCGACGGCTTGGAGCATGGCGATCATCTCGCGGCCGAAGAGGTCGTCGCCTACCACGCCGACCGCATAGACCTGCCCTACGCCGAGGTCGACGAGGTTGTTCACCACGTTGCCGGCGCCACCTAGACCGTAGCGCTGCACGCCCACCGTTTGGGTCGGCTTGCCGGTCTCGAGTGAGATCTCCGAGCCGCTCTGATCGAGCGTCCAGTAGGCATCGATGCAGAAGTCGCCCATCACGGCCACTTGGGTGGCGGTGATGTCCTGTAGCAGCTTTTCGAGTCGTTGCTTGTCCATCGTCTGCTCACTTTGTTGCGTCTTGTCGGACGGCGGATCCGATCGAGGCGGATCGTCAGGGCCGCGGTTCGGTTTCGAGTTCCGTCAGCCACGCCCCATCCGACGGAGGATCGCCTGATAGAGGGCGGGGACGGTCTGCCGCTGGTCGCCCTGGAGGTAGTATCCCTTGCCGCCGAAGGCCTGGGGGATGCGCGTTACGATGCTCTTCTGGTCGCGGAAGTAGTAGCCCGCCTTGGAGTCGTCCGCCATGGCGGCGGCGTCGTGCGGGCGGATGTCGAAGTCGGCGGTGATCAGGGCCTTGGGCGGCTTGCCCACGTTGCCCACCATACTGACCGCCTTGAGCAGGACCTCCGGGCCCGTGACGGCCGATCCGATGTTCAGCACCACGCCGCCGCCGGTGAAGCG